>NZ_JBHZAV010000014.1:0-117189 GCF_042754445.1 Embleya sp. NPDC059213 | reverse complement strand
GGCCTTGGTGGTGGACGAGGAGCCAGTCGCGGCGGGCGTCGCAGGCGGGGCAGCGTACGGGGATGCCGGTGACGCGGAGTTCGTCGGGGTGCTCGATGCACACCACGAGGGCGTCCTGGTCGTAGGTGCCGGGTTGGGGCATGGGGTGCAGGTTCGGAAGCTCGGGGTGGGGTTCGTGCACGGGTTCCTCTCCGGTCGGGGAGCACACCATGCCCCCGACCGGGCGTACAAGTCCATCGTGTTCGGCGACTCGCTTGGGAGCGCGTTCGTGCAGGTCACGACAGCCCTGGCGGCTGTGTGGGTCAGCGTCTGCGGCGGTGCTCCTCCGTGGTGTGGTGGATCGGTGTGGGGGTGGGTCGGGTCGGTGTTGCGGTCGGGCATGTGGTGCTGCGGGTGGTGGCGGCTCGGTGTCGGGCGGTGGGTTGGTGGAGTTGGCGGCGGATGCGCCAGGTGAGGACTTCGGCGGGTGAGGTCGCGGTGTCGAGTTCGCGTTGTCCGGCGGCTTCGAGCAGGACGGTGGCCGGTGTCTTGCCGGTGCGGGTGGAGTGGGTGAGCGCGGTGTTGAGGGCGGGCCAGGCGGGGTTGGCCACGATGCGGTCGGCGTGCTCGGGCAGTACTTGCCGCAGGGCTTCCAGGAGTTCGGGCGTCGCCGGGGGCGTCTCCTGGTCGCGCGCTGCGGGCGGGGCGCCGGGTCGGGTTGCGCGTGTGGTCGTGGGGCGTGGCGTGGTGGTGTGGCGGTATGCGGCTTGGAGGTGGGTCAGGGCCTGGTGGGCTGCGGCGGCCTGTTGGTGGTGGTTGCGGGCCCGGTGCCAGTGGGTGGCGGCGAGTGCGGCCAGGACGAGGGCGCACAGGATCATGGCGGTCGCTCCGCCGTCCTGTTCGCCGCGGCCGGCCCACAGGAGGTCGCGGGCGGCGGCACGCAGCTGGTCTCCGGCGCGTTGATTGGCCCGGACGCGGGAGCGGGTGGCGCGTTCGAACGCGATCGAGGCTCGCCGAACCTCGATGCGGGTGGGACCGGTGGTGACGATGACCATGGCGGCGAACGCCTCGCCCAATGCGGAGAGTTGTCCGGCCGCCGCTTCGTCCTCGCCGTGGCGAAGGTGTCCGGGGAGGGCGTCGAGGGTGGTGGCCGCCCGATGCCAGGGTTCGGCGGTGGAAGGGTCGCGGTGGGCAGCGGGGTGGAAGCGGGCGCGGATCTTGGGCAGGGACAGGTCGGGGGCGAGTCTGGTGCCGCTGAACCAGATGGGTTCGCCGTGGGCGTTGGTGTCGTCGGGGAGTGCGACGTTGTAGCCGCCGATGTCGCCGGAGGGCAGGATTCGTTTCCTGACCTCGACCCCGAGCCGGTCGAGAGCGGTGAAGAACTCCGTCTCGTTCGAGGCTGCCGCGACTGCGGTGCGGACTCTTTCTCTCAGTTGTTCGCGCGGGGTGGAAGCGTTTCTTCGGCGTTCGGCCTTGAGGCGCTCGGCGTCGGTGGGGCGTTGGGCGGCGGTGCGGTCGGACCGGTCGACACGGGTCAGACCCCATTCCTGTTCGATGAGGGCGCATTCCGCGGCGGCGCGGAAGACGTCCCGGTAGTTGTCCGGGCGGCGCAGGTCGGCCCGCACGAGGGTGGCGACGATGTGGATGTGGTCGTCGGCGTGGCGGACGGCGACCCAGCGGCACCCGTCCGGGTCGCCCTCGGGCGCGATGCCGGCCGCGGCGACCACGCGGCGGGCCGCCTGGGCCCACTCCTGGTCGGTCAGGGTCCGGTCCCGGGCGTGGTTGCGCAGCGAGCAGTGCCACACGTGCTTGTCGGGCGCGTTGGCCCCGGCCTGGTCCACGCGCACGTCCATCAGACGGGCCAGGCGGGTCAGGACGGCGTTGTGCTCGGGTGAGCCGGGGGTGAGGTGTCCGGGTTCCGGGAGGAAACCCTCCCAGGAGGCGACGATGTGCTGACTGCTGTGAGGGCTTGCGCTCCCACCGGGGCCGAACAGGTAGTGCAGCACTCCTCGGGTTCTGCGCCCGTTCCTGATCTTAACGATCATCGGGTGGCCGTTCGTCCCAGGCGCCGGTCGGTCGCCGCCTCGACCCGTTCGACGACCAGGCGGCAGTGGTCGATCCCGTCGGTGACCGCGGCGGCCAGGGCGGTGTCCTGGGGGTGGGTTGATCCGCCCGCGTTGAGGCGGTGGGCGACCTGGTTGAGCAAGGTGCCCTGACGGACCAGGGCGGTCCGGGTGCGGACGAGTTCGTCGAGGAGGGCGTCGTCCGCGCCGTCGATCCGCAAGCCGGTGGCCCGTGCCCGGGCGAGGGCGGCATCGGCGATGTACCGGGCGAGAGTATGGCGCTCCGTGGTGGCCGCTTCCTGCAGTTCGGCGCGCTCGGATGGGGACAGGCGCACGCTCACGGGTTTGCGCTGGATCTTCTTGCGCTTGCGGATGCGCGGCTTGGCGGGCGCGGCAGAGGAGGCGTCGACGGGCGTGTGCGGCGGCGTGTCGGCGGCGGTGTGAGGCGGTTCCCCCTCCCGTCGCGCCCCCCGGCGCTGCGGGCCGTGTGCGCCGTCCCCGCTCTCGGGGTTTGGGGTGCTGGGGTGGGCGGGCGTGCCGGTGGGCCCCACGCCTTGCTTGCTCGCCCCGCCGAGGAGGTTCTGCGTTGTGGCGAAGGGGAGTTCGTCGCTCAAGATTCCGGCTCCTGACTGGGGAAGAGGTCACCCGCCCGGAACGTCCGAGCGGGTGCGGGTCGGTGACAGGCGATCAGCTGCGGGCGGGCGTCTTCGAGGCGGCGTCGGCCTCGTCGCGCAGGGTCCGCATCAGGTCGGTGAGGCGCTCGTTGGAGACGCGGCGGCCCTGGTCGCGCAGGGCGTTGGCGACGATCGCCCGGGTGATCCGGCCGCCGTCCGCGACGGCCCGGCGGGCGGCCGGCAGAAGGTCGTCCTCGGCCGTGGCGGGGTCCGGCTCGGCGGAGAACACGGTTGCCTCCGGTCCGGCGAGGGCGAGTTCGGTCTGCTCGACGTCCCCAGTGACCGTTGCTGTGGGCATCCGGTCGGTCACCGGGTCGCCGATCCGGGACGGGTGTCCGGGCGCGATCCGCCGGTCGGTCGCGGCGGTGGCGGGTGCCGGTTGGCGGGCGATGAGGATGTAGAGGTGGACCGCTCCGGCGAGGGCGAGCGGGGCGAGGGTCGACAGGACGCCGACGGTGGTGTCGCCCAACCGCAGCCCGGGGTCGCTCGGGTCGGTCTGCTGGTTGATGCGGACGGCGTGGAGGGCGTTGGCCCAGATGCTCGCGCCGGTCGCCGATCCGAACAGCAGCCACACGTACACCCGGGCGGCCGGTGGTGCGGTCCGCAGGACCAGGAGTGCGCGGATGCCGTAGGCGATGAACCCGTCGATCAGTAGCGGGAACAGGAAGCTCAGGGCGCCGCGTACGTGGACGGCCACGGCCATCTGCCGCAGCGCGTCGTAGGAGAGGGCGAACCCGGCGAGGCCGAGCCCGGCGATGGCCGCGCGGTCCCAGGCCGTCGCCTGGGCGTGGCCGGTGGTGGTGTCGGTGATGGTGGTCAGGGTCGCTCCTTGTGGGGGCGTGGGTGGGGTGGGCAGGGGTTTGGGCGAGGGTCGGGCGCGGTGCCGTTGCACTCGTCCCACTCGTTGCATGGCTGGTCGGCGCGGTACGGGTCGTGTCCGTGGGACGGGTCGACTCGTCCCATGCGGAGGTTCGCCCCGGCGCCGACCTGCGCGGGGACGGCTGGGACGAGTGGGGACGGATAGCGCCCGAGATCGGTCTCGTCCCGGTAGCCGCAGGTGTGCCGACGCGTGGTGGAGGTCCGGTGCGGTGGGTGCGTGGGACGGGTCGACTCGTCCCGCCCGGGGACTCGTCCCCGCGCTGACCTGCGCAGGGACGAGTGGGACGGGTGGGACCGGTAGCGGTCTCGTCAGGGACTCTGGGCCGGCTCCGTCCCCGGCGCAGGGCAGTAGCGGTGCCATGCGTCGGCGAACTGGTTGCGGGTGAAGCCCTTGCGCTGGTTGTGGTCGGGGAAGCGGATGTTGGACGAGGTGATCCCGTAGTCCTTGAGCAGGATCCCCAGTGCACGCGGGGTGAGGCCGTTCGCGCCGTGGTCGGCCCAGGGAGCCTCGGCGTCGGCGCGCAGCGCGTTCAGGAGTTGCCCGGTGGACAGCGCCGCGATGTCGTTGTGCTGGGCGAACACGCTCCGGCAGTCCGCGAGCAGGCGGATGCCCAGGCCGCCCTGGTCGTCGTTCGCCTCCTCGGCGGCGGTCATCTCCGCGCATGCCACGCGCGCTGCCCGGGGCCAGGACCCGCCGGCGAGGTCGGCGACCACGACCAGGGGCTCCCAGGTGTCGGCCGCTCGGTCCTCGACGGGCATCTCGGGCTCCGCGTCGGCGGCGGCGTCGGCCACCGAGCGCAGCCACGCGGCGAGCCGGTCGCGCAGGTCGTTGAGCGCCGGCTGGTCGCGGCGGGTTCGGAAGGGCGCTGCGCGTTCTCCCTTGATCTTGCGGCGCATGCGGATGACCACGGCGCGGTCCATGATCGTGTCGGGGAGGTCACCGATCCCGGCTATCGCCGCCATGGCGAAGGTGTTGAAGCGGTGCGGCTTGTGGTCGTTGCCCACCACCCGCAGGGTGTAGCGGTTGCGCTGGTGGCCGGCGTTGAGGAGACCGCGCATCTCCTCATTCTTCTCCGCGACCTTCGCGCTGCCGAACAGCGTGTCGGCCTCGTCGACGAGCAGTGTCGGCGGCTCGTCCGTGATCGAGCGGAAGATCGCCGCCGGCGTCGCGTTCACCGTGATGCACGGGTCGTGCACGGTCTCGTGCAGGACGTCCAGGAGGCGGGACTTCCCGCACCGCTTCGCCGGAGCCACCACCGCCAGGCGCGGCGCGTGCTGGAACGCCGGCTGCAGGTGGGTCGCCGCCGTCCACAGGGTCACCGCGTCCAGGGCGGTGGCGTGAGGCAGGATCACGTAGCGCGCGATCGCGGCACGCAGCTCGTTGAGCAGGGCGTCGCCCTCGGTCGCGGGCATGTCCGGCAGGGAAACCGGCGGGCGCGGACCGTCCACATCGTCAGGCATCGACGCGTCAGCCGCCGAGCCCGGCTCTGCGGCGACCGGTCCGCCGGGGATCCGAACCGGAGGCCAATCCGCGTAGCGGGGCGGGCGCTCGTCGGTCGACGACGCGCTTGGCGTCGAAGGACGCGGCGTCGTACTGTGGGGCACAGATTCTCCTCACCCGGTGGCGACGAGCCCGGCAAGGCCCGCCGCTACCGCGCAGTGATCGTTCAGGACTGGGCGTATCCGGTGTGGATCTTGAGGCCCTTGGCGTTGGTAGACGCCAGGGGCTTCTTCATGTCCGAGGTGGCTGTCAGGTGTCCCCTTGCGATGTGCGGGGCGTGGTAGCGCCTCGCAGCGGTCCCGCAGGGCTGGCACCCCGGGGCGGACCAGGAACATACGTGGTAGCCGCCTGAGAGATCTAGTTTTTCTCGCCGCTGCGACACAATCGACATCTAGGCGGCCTCTCGCCCGTGCTCTGCAGCCCGATCGGGCTGCTCCTCGATCTGGAGCAGACGGAGCAGGTCGGCGGTGATCACTCGGTACACGTTGCCGAAGTGGAGGACCGCGCATGGGTACTTGCCTTGCTTGGCCAGCTCGTATCCCTTGGTACGCCCCAACGAGAGGGCTCGGTTCGCGGTGTCGAGATCGATCGCAGCAGGCAGGTTGAGCAGCTCCGAGCGAGTCATGCCACGTGTCGCAGAGGCACTCTTCTTGTCGTTCAAGGGCATCTCCTTCGGGTAACGACGGTTCCTTCCGGAGAAGTTGTATCACACGAGTCGCACACACACTTTTCTCTCTGCTATTGTGCATCTATGACACAGAAAGATTTCGACTCGGCGGTGGTCGCGATGATCGCCGGCCAGATCAAGCGGTACAGGAAGGAGAAGGGCTGGAGCGCCCAAGAGTTGGCCGACGCGTGCGCGGCGCTCGGGTACCCGATCCCGCGGACGGTGCTGGCCAACCTGGAGAGCGGACGCAGGTCGCTGGTCTCGGTGGCGGAGGTCTTCATCCTCGCCAGAGCTCTGGACGTGGCCCCGATCAGCCTGATCTTCCCCCTGGGCACGGAAATCGACGTGCAGCTGGAGCCGGGCAAGAACACGCCCACCTGGGAGGCGATGACCTGGTTCACGGGGGAGTTGCCGGCGAAGGAGGAGCCGCCGGAGGGATCGCCGTGGGCGGTGCTGCACGACTACCGACTGCACTGGAACGCGGTGGTGGGTCTCCGTCGGATGCTGACGGTCTACCAGGAACGGCAGTTGGAGGCGGTCACCGCGCGGAGCGCGAAGCGCCGAGAGGAGCTGAACCTGTCCAACACGCAGCTCGGATTCATGATCCACAGCGAAGCGCACGCCCTGCACGAGCACCGTCTCGAAATGGTCCACGCCGGCTACGCGCTACCCGCGCTTCCCGATGATCTGGCTTTTGTGGACGAGGACTTCGACGACGACGAGGAGGGCGATGCGTGAAGGGATCCACCACACGGCGCTGCGGGTGCCAAGACCCTAAGACGGGCAAGAAGCTGGGCACCAAGTGCCCCCTGCTGCGTAAGAAGGGCCACGGGAGTTGGGCCGTCCGGCAGGAACTGCCGCCGACCGCCGAGGGGGAGCGCCGGTATTTCCGCCGGTCCGGATGCGAGAACGCGACGAGCGCCCAGGCGGTCCTCGACCACGTCCGCGCGCTGCTGTCGGCGCCCGCCGAGAAGGACACGTTCGCTCGTGACCTCGTCGCCGAGCTCCTGGTCGCGGTCGCCGCCGACAAGCGGCTCCCGCTCCCGGACATCGACCGCTTCCGGGGCATCCTCGCGCTGTCCGTCGACGAGGAGCCCGAGGACCGCAACGCGATCGCCGCGTTGTTGCGCTCGTGCGTCACCAGCGGCGAACCGCTCCCCGAGGTCGACGAGACGGCCCGAAGGCTGAGCACCGGTCAGTCCATGACCAGCCGCATCACCGTTGGGGACCACCTCGACGCGTGGCTGGCCGGCAAGAAGCGTGTGGGCGAGGGCACGCTGCGCGGCTACCGCTCGATCGTCGAGCTCTACCTCAAGCCGTTCCTCGGGCACCGACGCCTCGATCGGCTGCGTACGACCCACGTCGCCGACCTCTTCGACTGGATCGAGGAGCGCAACGAAACGATCATCGAGGCCCGCGCGACGGGCAACCGCGAGCAGTTGGCCGACCTGCCCGGCCTGCGCAAGTGCCTGGTCGGCCGCACCACCATGGGCCGCATCCGCGACGTCCTGCGCAACGCGTTGAACGACGCGATCCGGCAGCAGTTGCTCACCTTCAACGCGGCGCAATGGGTCGAACTGCCCCCGGCCGAGCCGGCCCGGCCGATCCTGTGGAACGACGAACTGGTCGCCCGCTGGCGCGAGACCGGTGAGCGTCCCTCCCCCGTCATGGTGTGGACCCGCGAGCACACCGGCGCCTTCCTCGACCACGTGGTCGACCACCCGATGTACGCCCTCTTCCACCTCGTCGCCACTCGGGGCCTGCGTCGCGGCGAGGCGTGCGGGCTGCCCTGGACCAACGTCGACCTGGAGGCCAACCGGCTGACCATCTCGCAACAGATCGTGCACTACGGCACGACCGTCAAGATCAGCTCGCCCAAGAGCGAGACCAGCACGCGAACCGTCTCGCTGGGGACGAGGAACGTGCCCGTTCTCCGCACCCACCGCGTCCGGCAGAAGGAGCAGAAGCTCGCCTGGGGCGCGGCCTGGGTCGACAACGGCCTCGTGTTCACCCGAGAGAACGGTGAGTCGTATCACCCGGCCGACCTGACCGACGAGTTCCGCGCCCTCGTCGAGTCCGCCGGCCTCCCGCCCATCCGATTCCACGACCTCCGGCACGGCGCCGCGGCGATCCACCTGGGCAGCGGCGGCAACATGAAAGAGGTCCAGGTCATGCTCGGCCACTCCACGTACGCGTTCACCGCAGACGTCTACGCGACCCTCTTCGAGGAGGTCGCCGCCGCATCGGCCGAGGCCGCCGAGCAGTTCATCCCGCGCGCCAACGAGAAAACCGCCGGGCACACCTCGGGCACACCTTAGGTCCCGAGACACGCACCGGCGGTCTCTCAACTCCGCATTCCTGCAGGTCAGCGGAGGACGTGGGATTCGAACCCACGAACAGAGTCACCCCTGTTAGCAGTTTTCAAGACTGCCGCCATCGGCCACTAGGCGAGTCCTCCAGCGCCGCGACCTGGTTGGGGCGCGGGCGGCATCAGTCTCTCATGAGCGGTGGCTCGGATCACTGGGGATTCCGGGCGGGCCCACGGGTGGCCGGGGGCGGGGGTCAGTTGTCGCCCACCCGCTGACCCAGGGTGACCTCGGTGGTGGCCTCCTTGCCGTCGCGCTGGTAGGTGACCTTCACCTTGTCGCCCGGACGGTGGCTCCAGATCTCGCTGAACAGGTCCTCGTAGGAACCGATCGCCCGGGTGTTCAGCTTGGTGATCACGTCGCCGGCCTTCAGGCCCGCGTTCGCCGCCGGGCCGTTCGCGGTGACCGGGTCCTGGCCGTTGGTGCCCTGCGCCATGATCTTGGCGCCGGTGCCGGTGTAGCGCGAGTCGGGCAGGACGCCCATCTGTGCGTAGACCGGCTTGTTGCCCTGGATCAGCGTGTCCGCGACCCAGCGGGCCTGGTTGACCGGGATCGCGAAGCCCAGGCCGATGCTGCCGGACTCCTGCTGCTGGCCGAACGGCGACTGACCGCCGCCGCCGGTCGAGCGGATCGCCGAGTTGATCCCGATCACCTCGCCGGCCGCGTTCAGGAGCGGACCGCCGGAGTTGCCCGGGTTGATCGCCGCGTCGGTCTGGATCGCGTTCATGTACGAGACCTTTTGCTGGTCGCCGGAGGCCACCGGGCGGTCCTTGGCGCTCACGATGCCCGTGGTCACCGTGTTGGACAGGGTGAACGGCGCACCGATCGCGATCACCGGGTCGCCGACCGCGACCTTGTCGTTGTCGCCCAGCGGCAGCGGCTGGATGCCGGCGGGCATGTCGTCGACCTTGATCACCGCGAGGTCGTAACCCTCGGCGCGGCCGACGATCTTGGCCGGCTTGGTGGTGCCGTCGGAGAAGGTCACGCTCAACTCGCCACCGGCGGCGGCCAGCGACACCACGTGGTTGTTGGTCAGGATGTGGCCCTGCTTGTCGTAGACGAAGCCGGCACCGGTGCCGCTCTCGGTGCCCTGGCCGGACACCTTGCCCTTGGTCTTGATCGTCACCGTGCTCGGGACCGCCTGCTTGGCGATGCCCGCCACGCTCGTGGGCGAGCGGTTCAGCGAGGCCGGGTCCACCGGAGAGGAGGACGGGCCGACACCCGCCGAGGCCGGCTTGTCGTCCCGATCCACGATCCACGCGCCCACCCCGCCGCCGACGCCGCCGGCGAGCAGCGCGGCCACCACGGCCGCGACCAGGATTCCGGACGGCCGACGCTTGGGCTTGGGCGGTGCGCCGAAACCGGGGTAGCCCGGGTAGCCCGGATAGGCGCCGGTCCCCCCGAACGGCGGAGCCCCCGCCCCACCCGCGGCGGGTCCGGCCGCGAACGCGGCGGGCACCTCGGCCGTCGGCTCACCCACCGGCGGCAGCGCCGCGGTCGGCGCCCCGACCTCCCCGTACGCCCCGGCCTCCCCGTGCGGCTGTCCCACGGTGGGCGCCCCGACCGGCTTGGCCGGCACCTCGGTGCGGAACTCCGGCTCCGCCGCCGGGCCGACCCCCGGCTGCGCCGCCTCGGACCCGATCCCCGGCTGCGCCGGCAGTGGTGTGGCGGAGGACGATCCGTGGCCCTCCCCCGGCACCGGTGAACCGACTTCGCCGCCGGTCACGTCGCGGTCGTCGCTCACGGTCTTCCTCCCACACACATCGGAATGTTTGATGAGCACAGACTCCCCGACGCCCTGTCTGAACACCGTAAGCGCCGGACGCGCCGGACGCCCCTCCCCCTTATCCCGGGGTTATCCGTGCAGGTCCGGCCACGCGCGTCGGCACGGAAATCCCGGCGGAATCACCGAGGATCGGCCCCGAAAGCACCCCGACGACCCGATTCGGGAGCCCGTCCGGGCGCGGGACACCGTCGCCGGACACCCGGCCGTCACCGTGCGCTCACCTCGGGATGGCACGATTGTTCCGTGTCCACCACCGGGGCGCGCCCACTGCGCGCCAACGTGCAGGTCGTCGCCCACCGAGGCGCGTCCGACACCGTCCCAGAGCACACGCTCGCGGCCTACCTCCAGGCCATCGAGGACGGCGCCGACGCCCTGGAATGCGATGTCCGCCTGACCGCCGACGGCCATCTGGTGTGCGTCCACGACCGCAAGGTCGACCGCACCTCCAACGGCAGCGGGATCGTCTCGACGCTGGAGCTCGCGGACCTGTCCGCGCTCGACTTCGGCTCCTGGAAGGAATCCGGCGTCGAACGCGAACGCCCCGACGAACCGGAGGCCCCCGACTGGGACCGCCGCTCGGTGCTCACCCTGGAGCGCCTGCTCGAACTGGTGGTGGACTCGCCCCGCACGGTGCGCCTGGCGATCGAGACCAAGCACCCCACCCGGTACGCGGGCCTGGTCGAGCGCCGCCTGGTCGATCTGCTGGAGCGGTTCGGGCTGACCCGGCCCGCCACCGAGGACCCGTCGCTGATTCGGGTGATGAGCTTCTCCCAGCTGTCCCTGCGCCGGATGCGACTGATGGCGCCCGAGCTGCCCACCGTGTTCCTGATGGAGCACGTGCCGCTGCTGTTCCGCGACGGCACATTGCCCCGCGAGGTGCGCATCGCCGGCCCCAGCATCGACATCGTGCGCGCCCACCCGCGCTACGTCGCCCGCCTGCATCGAGCCGGGCACCGGGTGCACGTGTGGACCGTGGACGCGCCCGAGGACGTCGAGCTGTGCCTGCGGCTCGGCGTGGATGCCATCATCACGAATCGGCCACGACAGGTACTGGCCCAGGTGTCCGGTTAGACCCCATTGGGGGGCGTACGCTGGTGGCCTTTCGAGACGTTATATCCGTCTTGGCGGGATCACATACCCCTATACGCCCCCGAGCGAGTCTCAGCGCACAGCGCCCCGCCGTTTCCCGTCCGTCGGCATCGGGCATCTCAAGCCCGACGCGCGCGAGAGACCTGTGCGCAAGGCAGACGTGTGCACTAAGGAGGCCGGGGGTGGCAATGGTCGTGGCCCGTGGGGTGCCCGATTCCGCGGCGGTGTTGGTACCGCACGCTCCGGTCGGTGTGTCCGCGGCTCGGCACCGCCTGGCCATCGATCTCGGCGAACGCGGCATCGCCGGGGCCGTCGTGGACGACGCGGTGTTGATCCTTTCCGAATTGTTGAGCAACGCGCTGCGCCACGCCCGCGCCCTGCCGTCCGGCAACGTGCGCGCGGCCTGGTGGGTGCGTCCCGACGGGTTGTTGGCGATCGAGGTCACCGACGGCGGCAGTTCCACCCGTCCCCGGCAGGCCAGCCCGTCACTGAGCGCACACGGCGGTCGCGGTCTGTCCATCATCGGCACGCTGGCCGCCGACTGGGGCGTGCGCGGCACGCCGGACGAGGTCACCGTGTGGGCGCTGGTCCCGATCGAGTCCCGCGCCGCCGACCACCTGTGGGACGAATTCGACCTGGACGCGGTCGACCCGCTCGACTGAACCCGGCGCGCCCCGGTGCCGCCCGCCCCCGGTCGACGGTCGCGTCGTGCACGCGTTCGAGCGTCCACTCGTGCTCGCGGAACTCAGTACCCTCGGACCTGGTGAGTCGTCGACCACCATCCCCCCGACACCGAGGCGGAGAGACCGCAGCATGGGCAAGAAGGCCGCGCTGAAGGGCCACACCGGCAACAAGACCCAGACCGCAGCCGCCACGGGATCCGTCCCGGTCGTCGGCGGTCGCGAACCGTGCCCGTGCAACTCGGGCCGCCGGTACAAGGCATGTCACGGGCGCGAGGCATCCGTCGCCGCCGAGACGCTCGTCCTGCGTCCCTTCCAGGGGCTGCCGAACGAGTGCGACTGGATCGCGCTGCGCGAATTGGTCCCGGCCGCGACCGCGCGGCTGACCCTGACCGGCGAGCACGCCGACCAGGTGGTCACCCTCGCGACCGTGCTGCCGATGGCCTGGCCCGCGCTGCGGCGCGCCGACGGCGCCATCCTGGTCGGGCTGCAGACCCACACCAGCTCGGGCGACGTCAGCCGGGACATCGCGCACGCCCTCGAACGCGCGCTCGCCCAGGAGGACGGCACCTCGGTCGCTCCCGGCCCGCTGCCCGAGTCCGGCGACCGGCTGCAGGACCTGCTCGACCTGTCCAAGCCGCTCGAGATCACCGTGCACCCGGGCTTCGACTTCTGGGTGGACGACCCGGCCGCGATGAACGCCGAGGTGAGCGCGTCGCTGGAGCGGGCCAACGCGGCGGCCATGCCGACCGTCCGGCTGACCTCGGTGGACGCCGCGTACTGGTGTGGCACCACCGAGAAGAACCACCTGCGCTGGGTCATGCCGCACGCGGAGGAGGAACTGCTCGACGCCATCGCGCGGCTGCACGCGGCCGGCGAGTCGAGCCTGGGCGAGGGCACCCGCTTCGTCGGCTCGTTCCGCGCGCACGGGCTGCTCGTCCCGGTGTGGGACCTGCCGACCGCGATGACCGCCGAGGACGTGGAGAAGCCGGCCCGCGAGTTCGGTGAGCGTCTCGCCGCCGCGATGGCGGACACCAGCCCGCTGACGCCGCGTCAGCGCAGCGCCCGCAACGGTCTGCTGAACCGCCAGATCACGCTGAACTAGGCGACCCCCGGCCGACCCGCCTCGACGTGGGTCGGCCGGGACGAGGGCCGAACGCCCCGGGCACCGGCCACCCGGGGGAACGCGCCTATCGGGATTCCGGGGACACGAGCGCCGGCGGCCGGGTGCCGGCCGCGTCGCCGTCCCGCTCGTCCACCCCGCCACCGGGCCGGCACACGTCGACGTTCGCGGCCGGCAGTTCGATCACGACGGTCAGGCCCGCGCCCGGTTCGGTCTCGACCCGCACACTGCCCCGGTTCGCGGCCACCCCCGCCCAGACGATGGCCATGCCGAGCCCGCTGCCCGTACCCGAACCACTGCCCGAGTCGGCACCGCCCGCCGTACCGGTACGGCCGTGCTCGCGCGCGGCCCGGAAGAACCGGTCGAAGATGCGCTCGGCATCCTGCGGTCGCATGCCCGGTCCCTCGTCGCGCACCCGCAACACCGCACGCCGCTCGCCGTCGTCGCCCGCGGTCTCGGACACCGACACGTGCACGTCCGCCGACACCGGCGTGTGTGCCCGGACATTGGCCAGCAGATTGCCGACCACCTGACTCAGCGTCGCCTCGTCGGCCAGCACCACACAGGTGTCCGGCGCGTCCGTATGCACCCGCCGAGTCGCCTGCTGCGCGGACAGATCGGCGACCGCCCCGCGCACCATGCCCACCAGGTCGATCGGGCGCGGTCGCAACTGCGGGCGCTGGTCCAGCCGGGCCAGCGCGAGCAACTCGTCGACCAGCCGGGCCATGCGCTCGGCCTCGCCCCCCATCCGGTTCAGGGCCCGGGTGCGCTCGTCCTCCGAGACGAGCATGCCCTTCTCGTACAACTGCAGATAGCCGCGAATCGCCGCCAACGGTGTACGCAGCTCGTGCGACGCGTCGGCCACGAACCGCTTGAGGTGCGTCGCCGCGTGCTCGCGGATCTCGAACGCCGACTCGACCTGCTGCAACATCGCGTTCAACGCGGTCCGCAACTGCTCGACCTCGCTGAACGACCTCTTGCGCGCCGCCACACGCGCGGACAGGTCGGGCCGGTCCGGACCGCCCTCGGCGATGCCCGACGCCGTCTCGACCATGTCCTCCAACGGCCGCAGCCGCCACCACGCGAGGCAGTAGATGGAACTGCCCAGCAGCACCAGCAGCACGCCGCCGACCATCAGTTCGAAGTGCACGACCCGGTCGACCACGGCGTCGAGCTCCTCGGTCGAGCGGGCCAGCAGGATGTAGCGGCCGTCGCCGAGGCGCACCGCGGCGGACCGGTAGGAATCCCCACCGAGCGAGATGCCGCGCGGCCCGGCATGCGGCATCAGGCCGCGCCCGTCCCGAAACGTCGACGCCAACGCGCGTTGCAGGGCATCCGGCGCCCGGTCGGCGATCGGCAGGGCCACGCCCCGCTCGTCGACCAGCACGAAGACCTTGCCGTGCAGCCCGGCCGACATCAGCACATCGCGCATGCCCGCGGTCGGGCCCGGTTCGGACAACTGCGCACTGGTGATGCCGGTCCGCTCGATGCCGGTCCGGCCGGTGGACAGGTCCTCGTCGACGCCCGACTCCAGATAGTGCCGAACACCCATCATGCTGAACCAGATCAGCAGCGCCAGGCCGGAGGCGAGCAGCGCGATGCTGCTGAGCGCCAGCGTCGCCCGCATCGCCACGATGTGCGGACGCTTGCGCACCGGCCGCGGCAGGAACCGTCGACGGACCCGGCCGGCCCGCCCACTCTCGCCGTCGCCACCACCGGCGGACCTGCCCGCGTCCCCCGGCCGTTGCCCCGGTGCGCCCGGCCCCTCGGTCGACTCGCCCACGTCGCTCCGCTTCATCGGCCCGCCCGTCATGCGCCGTGGCCCGCCGGCCGCAGCCCGTACCCCACGCCCCGCCGCGTCGTGATCAGGGGCGGCCCGTCCGGCACCAGCGGATCGAGCTTGCGGCGCAGATAGCTGATGTACGTCTCGACCACCGTCGACTCCACGACGTGCTCGTACTTCCAGACCTCGCGCAGCAGTTGCTCCTTCGGCACGATGCGATCGCCGTGCCGGATCAGATGGCGCAGGAGGGCGAACTCGGTCGGGGTCAACTCCACGCCGTGCCCGCCCCGGCTCGCGGTGTACGTCGCCTCGTCCAACTCCAGGTCCCCGTGCCGTAGTACCGGCGGACGCGGGACCGGCGGCGCGGCCTCGTCCGGCGCCGGCCGGGTGCGCCGCAGCACCGCGCGGGTGCGAGCGACCAACTCGTCGACGTTGAACGGCTTGGTGATGTAGTCGTCGCCGCCCAGGGTCAGCCCCTTGACGACATCGGCGGGCGCGTCGCGGGCGGTGAGGAACACGATGGCGACGTCCGGTCGTTCGGCGCGCAACACGCGGCACACCTGGCGTCCGTCGCCGTCCGGAAGGGAGATGTCCAACAACACCACGTCGGGCCGCTCCCGGCGGGCGGCGGCCAGGGCCGTGTGTACGCCGTCCGCGGTGACCACCTCGAAGCCGTGGAACCGCAGGGTGATGGCGAGGACGTCGCTGATGCTCGGCTCGTCCTCGACCACCAGGACCGTGGCACCCGCGCGTGGCTGACTGCTGCTCATGTCCCCAGTATCCGGCGGAAGTTTGCGGAAGTTCGGGGGACAGATTGTGAGCTTCCTGTGAGTCCGCCGCCGGCTCGCCGGACCGCCCGCGCGTCGACCGAATCTGGCCTGGAGACGCACGACCGGGCCTGGCGGCCCGCATGAGGAAGGAAACGGCTATGGCGGCCTGGGCGCGATGGTGCCTCAATCACCGGTCGACGGTGATCCTGCTCTGGGTGGCCGCACTGTTCGGATCCGTCGCGGCGAGCGTGATGGCGGGCAGTGCGTACTCCAATGTGTTCAAGATCCCCGGAACCGAGTCCTCCAGCGCGTACGAGCGCCTGCAGAAGGCGTTTCCGGACACGGCGGGCGACGTGGACAACGTGGTGTGGCGGACCGAGCAGGGCACCGTGCACGATCCCGCCGTCCGCGAGCGGATGAGCGCGCTGCTCGCCGACATCGCGCGCATGCCCGACGTCGGTCGGGTGGTCGGCCCGTACGACCCGGCCGGCGCCGCGCAGGTCAGCGCCGACGGCCGGATCGCGTTCGCGCAGGTGACCTTCGTCAAGCAGCAGTTCGAGCTGGACACCAAAGACCTCAAGCACCTGATCGAGCGCGCCGAACAGGCGCGGGCACCGGGGTTGCGGGTCGAGCTGGGCGGACCCGCGATCGAGGCCGCCCAGGAGCCGCCGGCCGGGCTCGCCGAGGGCGTGGGCATCATCGCGGCGGGCGTCATCCTCTTCCTCGCCTTCGGATCGTTGTTCGCGATGCTGCTTCCGCTGGTCAGCGGAGTGTTCGCGGTCGGCACCGGGATATCCACGGTCGTCCTGCTCAGCCACGTCACCGACATCCCCGAGACCGCGACGCTGCTGGGCAGCCTGATCGGGCTCGGTGTGGGCATCGACTACGCCCTGTTCATCGTGACGCGGCACCGCAACGGCCTCAAGGCCGGCCTCGCCCCCCGGGAAGCCGCGGTGCGGGCGTTGGACACCTCCGGCCGGGCCGTCGTGTTCGCCGGCGGCACGGTGTGCGTCGCGCTGCTCGCGCTGTTCACCGTCGACATCGCCCTGTTCGACGGAATCGCGGTCGCCACCACCCTCGTCGTGGTGCTCAGCGTGCTCGCGTCCGCCACCCTGCTGCCCGCCCTGCTCGACCTGCTCGGCACGCGCGCGCTCAGCCGCCGCGAACGCCGGGCCCTGGCCGCGCAATCCGCCGCCGGCACCGTGCACAGCGAGGAAGCCGGGCGTACCGCCGTGCGCTGGGCGAGCCTGGTGCAGCGCCGGCCGCGCACCCTGGGCCTGGTCGCACTGGTCGTCATGGCGGCCCTGTCGATCCCGGCCCTCTCGCTCCGCCTGGGCACCAACGACCAGGGCAACCAGCCGACTTCGCAGACGGTTCGACAGGCGTACGACCTGCTCGCCAAGGGCTTCGGCCCCGGCTTCAACGGCCCGCTGCTGATGGTCGCCGAGCTGCACGGCCCGCAGGACCGGCAGGCACTGGACGCCCTGATCGCCGACGTCCGCGGCACCCGCGGCGTGGTGCGGGCCGACGAGGTCCCGGTGCCCGCCGACGCCGCCGGCCTCGCCGCCGGCACCCGGGTCGTGCAGGTCGTGGCCGCGACGTCCCCGCAGGCCGAGGCCACCGACAAGCTGATCGACACGCTGCGCGACCGGACCGTCCCCGCCGCCGCGAAGGGCAGCACGCTCAAGGTGCACATCGGCGGCGACACCGCGCTGCAGAAGGACTTCGCCGCCGTGGTCGGCGATCGTATGCCGGGCTTCATCGCCCTGATCGTGGGGCTGGGCGCGCTGCTCATGCTGGTCGCCTTCCGCAGCCTGCTGGTGCCGCTGACCGCCGCGCTGATGAACCTGATCGCCGCGTGCGCGTCGTTCGGCCTGCTGGTCGCGATCTTCCAGTGGGGCTGGGGCATGGACCTGCTGGGGCTCGGCAAGGAGGGCCCGATCATCTCCTTCCTGCCGGTCATCATGTTGCCGCTGCTGTTCGGGCTTTCGATGGACTACCAGGTGTTCCTGGTCAGTCGCATGCACGAGGAATGGCTGCGCACCGGCGACAACG
Source organism: Embleya sp. NPDC059213 (assembly GCF_042754445.1). Taxonomy (NCBI): domain Bacteria; kingdom Bacillati; phylum Actinomycetota; class Actinomycetes; order Kitasatosporales; family Streptomycetaceae; genus Embleya; species Embleya sp. NPDC059213. Next base: position 99,774 of record NZ_JBHZAV010000014.1, on the reverse strand, counting down.
CCCGGGCGGTACGGGTGGGTCAGGCCGGCACCGGGCGGGTGATCAATTCGGCCGCGCTCATCATGATCTTCGTGTTCGGCTCGTTCGTCCTCAGCGGCGACCGCGGCGGCATGATGGCGGGCCTCGGCCTGGCGGGCGCGGTCGCGCTGGACGCCTTCATCCTGCGCATGTTGCTCGTCCCGGCCATGATGCATCTGCTCGGACGCGCCAACTGGTGGTTGCCCGGATGGCTCGACAAGCGGCTGCCGCACCTGGCGGTGGACCCGCCCGACCGGCCCGTGGACGGTCCGTCGGGGGACGCCGAGGGCAGCGCGGACAAGGTGCTCGCACCCAGCCGGTAGCGAATCGGGGGCCGGCGTCGGTGTCCCCGGCGCTCGGCACCCACCGGGTACGACGATCGCCCGCACGCCCGACCACGGGCGTGCGGGATCGGTCGGGGAGGGTCGCCGACCGGCCCCGGATTGGAGATCCGCCGGCTTGTTGTTACCTTTGATCCAGCTCGGTCGCTGATGCATCCCCCGTCTTCAGCGGCCGGGCCTCTCACTTTTCCGGGGTCTTTTCCCGGTCCCACCGACCCGGTTTCACCGGCGCGTCGGGGTGGTGCGGGTCAGCGCTGAGCGGTCGCCGAGCCCGAACGCAGCAGCTTGGTCAGGCCGTCCTTGGAGGCCAGCTCGGCCACCGCGGACCAGCCGTCGAGGCCCTTGGGCGCCCGCACCCGCGGGGTGTCGCAGCGACCCGCGTCGTCCTTGGCGGCGACCGTGCAGTTCACCCGCAGGGTGTTGCCGTCCGGCTGCAGGACACTCATCACCAGCAACAGCGGTTCGGGCGTGGGGTTTCGGTAGTAGACCCGGCCCCAGACCTCCGAGCCGTCGCGCTCGACACACGTCTGCGCGCGCACCGCCTGGGCGCCCTCGACCGCCTTGCCACACACGCTCTCGGTGCCCGCGGCCGGCAAAGTGGCGCTTCCCGCCGAGGACTTCGCGGTGGGCTTGCCACCGATCAGTTCGAGCAGGCCGGCCGAGCCGGAGCGATCGCCGTCGCCGACGCCGTTGCCGAACTCGGCGGCCTTGACGGCGCTCGGGCGGGTGGTCGGCCCCGAGTCGGCGGTGTGGCGGCCCTTGTCCGGGCCCGCCGAGTCCGCGGAGGCGGCGGCGAGCGGAACGATCAGGGACAGACCCACGACCGCGCCCAGAGCCACCGTGCGGATGTGACCCGTGCGTGGGCGCTGCATGGTGTCTCCTAGCGCGCGAAGCCCCCTTCACGCGCGGCCCGACGAGCGGGAAGTGTTGCGCGGAACGGGGCCGGAATGATCGGCGCGCCGAGCCTATCGCGCCGCCACGACGTGCAGCGATCACCACATGTTGCGGTTACGCCACAACGATCACTCCATCGCGTGACGGCGCGCCTCGATCAGGCTCTGGGCTCGGCGTGTTGGCAGGTGTCCACGAGCGTGCGGACCAGGTCGGCGACGGCCGGCAACCACGGTCCGCCGGCCGTCGGATCCCCGGAGGGAGCCGGTGGCCGGGCCCAGCGCAACACACCGCCCTGCACCCGGGACGGCGGCAGCGCGAGATAGCCGCCACCGCCGTGGAAGCGCAGGGTCGAGGGCACCGTGCCGTACCGATCGAGGCCGTATCGGTCCAGCAACTCGCCCAGTTCGCCCAGCTCGTACGGCTCGACCAGGAACGCGTAGCGGCCCGGCGCGGCGACGACCGGACCGGTACGCACACCGAGCCGGGCGAGTTGGTCGAGCGAACGGGCACCGGCTTCCGACGGCACACTCAACGCCGCCACCCGCCCACCCGTCGCCAGGATCACCGACGCGTCCGGTGTCTGTTCCCACCACCAACGCGCCATGCGTTCGTCACACGTGGCCGCGAGCAGGGGAGGTTCACCCGGATGGGCGCCCGGCACGCGACAATCGGTCGCACCACAACGACACACGCCCGACCAGCGGTCGTATCCGACGCCGGGCACCACGGGCCAGCGCCATCTCGCACACGTCAGCACGGCCGACATCAATGCGGTGCGTTCCCTCCGTCGTCTTCCGAGGATCTCGCGCAGCATGCGCTCGTTCCTTTCCGTGAACGTGGAAGCACTATGCGTGATACTCAGGTACTCCGCAGCCGACCATGACGAGGCCGCTTGGCGGCACATGGCGCGAGGTGGCGCAGGGGTGGCGAATTACGGCGCCCGGTACGGGTGTTGCCCTCGCGAATCGGGCCTCGGGCGGGAGATGGGGGCTCCCGAGCGGACCCTCGTGCCATCCGTTGCTGCGGTTGCGCTGCGGTTGGGTCTGTTGGTCTCTGCCTGGGGCGGCACCGCGTCCGATGCGACGCCGCGCCTGTTCCAGCTCTCCTCACCGAGGACGACGAACGGCCGGCCCTCGGAGGTTCCGCAGATGTCACGAGACCGCGATCACAGGATCCTGGGGGCATCCCCGCGATGTGGCTCTCTTCCGTTGTACCCCCAACGGCGTTGACCTTCACGCCGCCGCGCCGCGTCGTTGGGCAGGACGGGTGGAACCGGCCGGTATCCGGGTCGGCTCGTAGGATCACGCCATGGCGGAGCACACGACCGGCACACCGACCGGCGACACGGCCGTGGTGATCCCGGCTTACGACGAGGCACAACGAATCTCGGCCACGGTCGAGGCGGCGCGATCGATCGCCGGCGTGGATCTCGTGGTGGTGGTGGACGACGGTTCGCGGGACGACACCGCCGCCGCCGCACGGGCGGCGGGCGCGGTGCCGGTGCGCCACGGGCGCAATCGCGGCAAGGCCGGCGCGATGGAGACCGGTGCCGCCGTGGTCGCCGCGATCGACCTGCGCGAGGGCCGGGAACGGCCGCGTCACCTGCTGTTCCTGGACGCCGACCTGGAGCACACGGCCGCCGCCGCGGCACCGCTGATCGACCCGGTGCGGTCCGGGACGGCGGCGATGAGCATCGCGGTGTTGCCGCCCCAGCTTCGCGCCGGCGGCGGCCACGGCTTCGTGGTCCGGGCCGCCCGGGACGGGATCGCCCGGGCCTGCGGGTTCACCGCGACGCAGCCGCTTTCCGGCCAGCGCTGTCTGACCCGGGCGGCGTTCGAGGCGGCGCTGCCGCTCGCGGGGGGCTTCGGCGTCGAGACCGGGCTGACCATCGACCTGGTCCGCAAGGGTTTCCCGGTCGAGGAGGTCGAGGTCGAGTTGCACCACCGGGTGACCGGTACCGACTTCGCCGCGCAGCGCCATCGGGCCCGGCAGTACGCGCACGTGGCCCGGGCCCTGGCCGAGCGAGGCGCGGCGGGCGCGTTGCCCGGGGCGATCCGCGGTCGTGGCTGAACCGGTGGCGGCTCGGCCCGCCGCGGCGCGTCGCCCGTCGATGTTTCACGTGGAACACCCGTTTGGGGCGCTCGCCGTCGGCTTGTGCGCGCTGGCGATCGCCCTGATCGTGCTGACCGGCCTGCTCGGGCCCTCGGCCGCGCAGCCGCCGTTGCCGGGTGGGCCGTCCTGGCTGCCGCCGTACCGGTTCACGGCCCGGCCCGCCGCCGGGGTGGTGACCGGTCTGTTGCTCGCGGCGGCCCTGTCCGGGGCGATCGGCCTCGCGCTGGCGCTGCGCGCGCTGGGCCGGGGCTGGGCGCCGGACCCGGGTCGGCTGACCCTGGGCGGCGCGGTGGCCGCGCTCGCGGTGGTGTGCGTGCCGCCGATGGGCTCGGCCGACCACCTCGTCTACGCCGCGTACGGTCGCCTCGCGGCCACCGGTGGTGATCCCTATCGGGACACCGCGGCGACGCTGGTGCGCGACGGCGACCCGGTCGGTGTCGCGGTCGAGGCGCCGTGGACCGACGTGCCGTCCGTGTACGGGCCGGTGGCCACCGCGGAGCAGTGGTTCGCGGCCCGGATCGGCGGCACCTCGGTGCATACGATCGTGCTGGTGTCGACCCTGCTCGGAGCGGTCGCGTTCGTGCTGACCGGGCTGCTGTTGCAGCGCGCGGCCGGCCCGGATCGGGTCGCCCGGGCCCGGGTGGCGATCCTGTGGTCGCTCAATCCGCTGCTGCTGTTCGTGGCGGTGGGCGCCGGCCATCTGGACGCGTTCGCGCTGGTGTTCGCGGTGGGCGCGCTGCTCGCGGTGCGCCGCTCCCCCGTGCTCGCGGGTGTCCTGGTCGGCCTGGCCTGCGCGGCGAAGGTCTCGCTCGGGCTGTATGTACTGGCCCTGGCCTGGGGCCTGCGCGGGCGGCCGAGGGCGCTCGCCGCGATGATCGGGTCGGCCCTCGTGGTCGGCGTCGCGACCTATCTGCCGGTCGGCCTCGGCGCGTTCGATCAAATGCGCGAGAACACCAAGCTGGTCTCGCTCGCGGTGCCGCTGCGACTGGTGCTGAAACCGCTGGAGTCGGCCGTCGGCCACGACACCGCGCGTTCGCTGATCGGCCTGCTCGGCTGGCTGCTCGGCGCGCTGGTGGTGTGGCTGCTGGCCCGAACCGCCGCCCGGGCGCGGCCGGCGGCGATGGCGCACGTGTTGCGGGACAGCGCCGCGGCCGCCGCGCTGTTGTCCCTGGCCTGGTTGCTGACCACGCCGTACAGCCTGCCCTGGTACGACGTCGCGGCCTGGGCGCCGCTCGTGTTGCTCGCGCCCTCCGCGCTCGACGGGCTGCTGTTGGCCCGCAGCACGCTGCTGGTGTGTGCGTACGTCCCCGGCCGGGTGGTCCCGCTGCCGGACGCGGTGGACACCCTGCAGCGCACCCTGCGCGGCACCGTCGGCCCGTGGGCGGGCGCGGCGATCCTGGTCGCGGTGGTGCTGGTCAGTCGGCGCGCGGGCGTCCCTCCGATGCCGCGATCACCGCGATGGCCAGCGGCGCGGCGATCGTGAGCGCGACCGCCGGGATCTGGATGCCGGAGTCGTTCACCGCGTAGCCGACCACCGAGGTCAGCCAACACGCGATCAGTGTCGAGCGCAGCCACGGCACCGCCTCGAAGGACCGGGCCAGGGCCGGCGCGCGCCACTTGGCCGGATCGCGCACGGCGAGGATGAGCAGCACGAACACGACCGGGATGATCAGCGTGAACGGCGTGGTGAACGAGTGCAGGTTGCCCATGATCTTGCGGTGCAGGGTGTCGCCGGCATCGCCGTCCACGATCTCCTGGACGAACCGCCCCAGGTGCGAGCGGCTCGCCGCCGGGCGAAGCCAGTCCAGCACGGCGATGGTGCCGATCACCACGACCGCGCCCAAGCCGACCAGGGCGACCTTGGCCCACGAGATCCGGGTGCCGGTCAGCAGCAGGCCGAGCACCGCCAGGCCCGGGATCAACGCGAGCACCCCACCGAAGTCGCTGCCGAACGCGGGCCAGCCGTCGGCCACCACCGCGACCGCGCCCACCACCGAGAGCACCACGATCGCCGCCCGTCGGCGGCCTGCGGCGAGCAGCCGGCCCATCGGCCAACCGACCGCGAGCAGCACGGCCATCGCGAAGATCGTCCAGGCGACGTTGCCGAAGCCGTAGAACCGGCCCGCGACCAGCGGGGACAGGCCGAACAGGGTGTTCAGTTGCAGTGGTGAGCCGAGCATCACGTCGCCGGCCAGGATCACCGCGGTGGCCGCGGCGACCACGCCGGCCGGGCCGTACGGCTGGTTGCGCCAGGGGCCGAGCAGGGCGAACGCGGCAAGCACGGCGGCGAAGGCGACGGTGAGCCCGAGCAGCGTCCAGGCCGGGTCGCCGGCCTGCTCCCAGGGCACCAGTCCGACCAGGAAGGATCCGCCGGGGACCGCGCCGAAGAACACCCCGATCCCGGTCGCGGCACGTATCACCGTGTGCCGGGCCCGGGTTCGTCCGCTGCGGCCGAACCGCACGGCGAGCCACAACGCGACCGCCGCGCAGGCGATCGGCAGCAGGGTGAGCCAGGTGAAGAAGTACCAGACCTCGCGCACCGTACGAGATGCCTGGGCTCCCGCGTCGAACAGGCGCAGCTCCTCGATCGCGGCGCCGCCGGAGGGACCGGCCACCCGCGTGTACACCGCGCCCACCAGCTCGCTCGGCGCGTCGATGCCCAGCGGCGCGAGCAGGCTCGGAGCCAGGTCGGTGAGCTGGACCAGGCCGTCGTTGCGGGTCGAGGTCGCGGTCAGGTAGCCGGAGTCGAAGGTGGTGCCCGACCCCGTGCCGGGGCCGCCGACCAGGAGCGCGCGCAGGTGCGGGGTGCCGGTGTCGTCGGCGAGGCCGGCCACCACGAGTTGGCTGCGCGGCGGCAGCGCGGCGGCGATCCGGGCCACCTGGGCGTCCACCACCCGCAGCCGGTCGGCCCGGTCGACGCCGGGTCCGGTCAGGCCGCCGAGGTCGACCAGGGTCAGTGCGGAGCGCTCGATCAGCGCGGCGTCCACGGCGGCCGGGTCCGGCAGGTAGGCGCCGCGCACCCGGCCGGTCGGGTCGGCGCTCGCGTAGGCCGCGCCGGGGCCGACCGAGGTGACCGCGCCGCCGTGCTCGGCGACCGAGGCGGCCAGTCGGCCGTACTTGGGGTTGTAGCCGAACTTCTCGTTGCGCTTGACGATCGCGCGCATGTTCGGCACCGTCGCCGTGCCGTCCGGGGCCAGGGTCGGCGGCGGCGGCTCGGCGCACGGTTCGGCGCTCTTGGCGCTGGTGCGGGCATCCGTCGAGCGGGCCCCCGCGCCCGTGGTCAGCCACCCGTCGACGGGACACGCCCGCGGATGCACGGTGCGTACCGACATCGCGGCCGAGGTCGCGTGCCCGGCCAGGTCGGCCAGCGCCGGTGTACCGCGACCGTCGATGTCGGCCCAGGTCAGGCCCGGGATGCCGAGCAGGACGACGTGGTCGGCGGCGGCGGTGCGGGCGGGCGCGGCGCCGGCCGACCCGGGCAGCGCCGACAGCGCGACCACCGCCGTGAGCAGCGCGAGCAGCAACCGGAGGGGACGAGCGATCACGGGTGCCTGCTCCTCGACGTACGCGGCCTACACGGGGACGGATGATCGCCCCAGGCTATGCGCCGCGCCCCGCTGCCATGTTCACGGCAGCAGTCCGGCCGCGTACGCCGCCGCGGTCGCCGCGCCCATCACCACCTTCACCGGTCGGCCCAGCGACGCGGCCGCGGCGGCCACGTCCTCGTACTCCGGCTGGGCGTTGACCACCCTGCCGTCGAACATCGCGGTCTTGATCCGCACCGGCAGGCCCTCCACCTGCACCGTGCCGAACTCGCGGGCCAGCGCCCGCTTGGCCACCGGCAGGACCCGCGCCCCTATCGTCGAGGTCTCCACGAACACCGTGTGCAGCGCGGCGTCCACCCGATCCGCCGGGACCAGCACGCACAACGTGTGGGCGGGGCGGCCCTTCTTCATCAGGATCGGCACCAACCACGCGTCGCCCGCGCCGATCGCGAGCAGCTTGCCCAGCACCGCCGGCCACAGGCGCGGGTCGAGGTCGTCCACGTTGGTCTCGATCAGCACGTCCTCGCCGGTCGGTCGCAACCGGTCCGCCTCGTGCCGCTCGCCGAGCACGACCCGCAGGATGTTGGGCACCTCGTCGATCCGCCGGCTGCCCGCGCCGCTGCCGTCCGCGGTGATCCGCAGGGCCGGCATCGGTCCCCAGGTCCGGCACACCGAGGTGAGCAGGGCGGCGCCGGTGGGCGTGCACATCTCGTACGGGGCCGGGCCCGCGTATACCGGGGCGGCGGCCACCCGCATCAATTCGAGCACGGCCGGCACCGGCACCGGCAACACGCCGTGGGCGGCCCGCACGCTGCCGCTGCCCAGCGCGACCGGCGACCCGACCGCCTCGTCGATGCCCAGCGCGTGCAACGCGGTGCAGGTGCCGACCACGTCGGCGATCGCGTCCAGCGCGCCGACCTCGTGGAAGTGCACCTCCTCGGGCGGACATCCGTGCGCGCGGGCCTCGGCGTGCGCCAGACGGCCGAACACGTCGTGCGCCCGGGCGTGCACGGGCTCGACCAGATCGGCCCGGTCCAGCAGGTCGCGGACGTCGTTCCAGGTGCGATGCACGTGGCTGGGCACGGTCTTGACCCGGACGTGCGTCGCGACCAACCCGTGTCTGTCGGTGCGTTCGGCGGTGATCAGAATCGGTTCGACGCCCACCGCGTCGACGGCTTGCTGGACGGCCTCCAGCGGGGCACCGGCGTCGATCAGGGCACCGAGCAGCATGTCGCCGCTCGCACCGGCCTGGCACTGGAACCATGCGATGGCCACGCGGCTACCTCCCGTCGCGGCCACTGTCGCAGCCGACGGGGGGTCCTGCCGGGAAACCGATGAAGCGACCGAAACCGACCGCTTTCTTGCGTTTCACGGTTGCCCGGCTTCGACGCCCGCCTGCCTACGACGTGCCGCGGGTCCGGTCCCCCGGGCGGAGCGCGCCACCCGGGCCGCGAACACGCCGGCCCCGAAGCCGTTGTCGATGTTGCACACCGCGACCCCGGGCGCACACGAGTTGAGCATCGCCAGCAGCGCCGCGAGGCCGCCGAAGGACGCGCCGTAGCCCACGCTCGTGGGCACCGCGAGCACCGGCACCGACACCAGGCCCGCCACCACGCTGGGCAGTGCGCCCTCCATGCCGGCGACCACGATCAGACAGTCCGCCGCGTCGAGTTCGGCGAGCACCGCGAGCAGCCGATGGATGCCGGCCACGCCCACGTCCTCGATCCGCTCCACCTCGGCACCGAACAACCGCGCGGTGAACGCGGCCTCGCCCGCCACCATCGCGTCCGAGGTACCCGCGGAGACCACCCGGACCAGGCCGCGGGTCGGCGGGGGCGGGCCCACCGCGACGCAGGTGCCGCCGTCGTCGGTGTAGGTCTCGCCGGGAAACGCCGCCCGCACCGCGTCGACCACGTCCGCCGAGGCGCGGGTCGCGAACGCGGGTCGCCGACTCGTCTCGCGCAGTCGGCGAAAGAGCGCGACGGTCTGTTCGGGGGTCTTGCCGGCCGCGAAGACCACCTCGGGGTCACCGGTGCGCAGTTCCCGATGGGTGTCCACCCGGGCGAATCCCAGGTCCGCGAAACCCTGTGCGGGCCCGCGCACGAGATCGTCGAGGGCCTCGTCCACGCCCGCCTCGCCGGCGGCCACGCGGTCGAGCAATTCCCGTAACTCGGCCCGGTCCACTTCCCCGATCGTAACCTTCCACCGGAACTTCCCCGTCCGGCACGGCCGTTGGTGGTCCGTGCCGCTTCGTCCGCAGCTCGCCGGGAGCCGCCGCACAGGTGCTACGACACCGGCACCAGCGCGTCCTTGCGCCAGCGCAGCGTCTTCTCGAAGCGCAACACCGCACCCCGCCTGGGATGGTTGCTGAGCTGCACGTGGTCGGTCATCGCCCGGATCAGCATCAGCCCGCGACCGTTCTCCGCGCCCGGGCCGACCGTCAGCGCCGAGCCGCGCAGCCGCTCGGGCGGAAAGCCCGGGCCGCCGTCGATGATCTCCACCCGACAACAGTCGCCGGTGATACCGGCACGAATCTGATATTCCGAATACGGTCCGCCTCGGGCATGTTCCACCACATTCGCGCACGCTTCGGACAACGCGAGGCCGATCTCCATCGCGATCTCTCGGTCCACCCCCGCGGTCTCCATCGCGCCGACCAAAAGCCTGCGCGCCATCGGCACGCTCGCCGCATCCCGTGGCAGGTGGACAGTCCACCTCATGTCCATGAGCGGCCTTTCGACTTCTCTGGGAGTCCGGCTGAATCCGGCGGATCACACACCTGGTTTTATTGCCGCCGCTCGGTCCCGGTATGCGCACATCACTTGATCGGTCGTCAATAGTCCGTGAAGACGATTCGTTCGGGCGTATCCGGGCCACGCCGGTGCGCGTCCGGGGTGGCGTCGGGGCCGCGGCGGGCGCCGGACGGACATTGTCGGCCCGGCGCACGCGATGCCGTCGTGCGATGAGACGATGGGGCGTCATGCAGGCCGTGTCCGTACCTTTCCGCGCTGTGCGCGCCGCCGTGTTCGCGGCGGTCTGCGCCGCGCTCGCGGCATGCGGTCACGCGTGGATGTCGACCGCGCCGCTGCCGCTGTGGGCGCCCGTCGCCGGCTTCGGTGTGGTGTTCGTCTCGGCCTTCGCCGGCGCCGGTCGGCAACGCTCGCTCGGCTCGATCACCGCACTGCTCGCGGTGGGCCAACTCGCACTGCACTCCCTGTTCGCCGCGGCCGCGAGCGCCGCCGTGCCCACCGGCGCGGCCGGGACCGGCGGCTCGGGAACGAGCTTCCTGCTGGACCGACTGTTGTGCGGCCCGCGCGACTCGGCCGGGCACATCCTGATGCCCTCGGGCTGGACGTCCGAACAGATCATCACCGCGGCGCGGGTGGATCCCGCCATGTTCCCGACCCCGGCGTCGGGCGGGCACCACCACATGTCCGGGTCGGGCCCGATGTTGCTCGACGGCGGCGCCGCGATGCTGGGCGCCCACCTGGTGGCGGCCCTGCTCACCGGTTGGTGGCTGCGCCGCGGCGAAGCCGCGCTGTTCGCGCTGCTCGAACTGGCCGCGGCACCGCTGCGGGTGGTGCTCGCGGTCTTGTACGGCCCGGTGGTCCCGGTCGCACAGACGCCGGGCCGGGTCCGGCGGACCGGCGCGGAGCCGCATCCGATCATCCATCGAACGCTGCTTCGGCACGCGGTGACCCGGCGCGGCCCGCCGGCGGAGTACGCGCTCGCCTGCTGATCCCGGGTGACCCCGCTCGAACGGGTGCCGGATCGGCGGTGGCGCACGTCCGCCTTCCTGCCGTCCCCTCCCGGACCGAGGTCGACCACGTGTGTCCTCGGCCGGATCACCCATGGAGCAGACACCCCATGACCATGACCACCACGCGCCGCAGGTTGTCCGTGATCGCCGCCTCGGTCGGCGCCGGCATCCTCGTCTTCGCGGGCTCGGCCTCCGCGCACGTGAGCGTGCAGCCGGGCACCGCCGACCAGGGCTCCTACGCCAAGGTCGCCTTCCGGGTCCCCAACGAGCGCGACGACGCGGGGACCACCAAGCTCGAGATCACCCTGCCCGCCGACAAGCCGCTCACGTCGGTGCAGACCCGGGCGATGCCGGGCTGGAAGGCCGAGGTCGAGAAGACCAAGCTCGCCACGCCGATCGACAACCACGGCAAGCCGCTCACCGAGGTGGTCAGCAAGATCACCTGGACCGCGGAGGCCGGCACCCGGGTGAACCCGGGCACCTTCGAGGACTTCGAGGTGTCCATGGGCAAGCTGCCCACCGACACCGACAAGCTCGTCTTCAAGGCCGTGCAGACCTACGACAGCGGCGAGGTCGTGCGCTGGATCGACCTGGCCGGCGCGGACGGCAAGGAGCCGCAGTACCCGGCCCCGACCCTCAAGCTCACCGCCAAGGCGGGCGCCGCCGGCACGCCGTCCGCCGCCGTCTCGGCCAAGCCCTCGACCGACGCCAAGGCGTCCGTCGCCGCGGTCGCCGAGGACAAGAGCGACGACTCGACCGCCCGCACGCTCGGCGTGGTCGGCATCGTGGTCGGCGTGCTCGGCCTGGGCGCCGGTGTGTTCGCCGTCCTGCGCGCGTCGCGTCGGAGCACCTCCGCCTGATCCTCGTGGTCCCGCTTCGGGCCGAGGTCCTGCCACGGTTCCGGGCGCGAACTTCCCGGCCCGGGTACGGGCACCGATGCCATCGGTGCCCGTACCCGGGCCACCGGGTCCACGCCGACGCCGAACGCGTCGGATGCGGGCCCTCGGCAGCAACGACCTGGAGAACGATGAGCAACGCAACGCAATCCCGCGGCCGGACCCGCCGCACCGGCCTTCGCCTCGCCGCGCTGGTCGCGGCCGGGCTGCTCCTGGCCACGGGGTGTGGCGACTCCGACAAGTCCGCCGACGGCTCGCCGGTGAAGGTGCGCGAGGCGAACTCCAAGTACAAGGGCATCGCGGTCGACCCGCCGTGGAGCAAGCCGGAGCTGACCCTGACCGACACCTCCGGGCAGCCGTACGACTTCCGGGCCAAGACGGCCGGGCGCACCACGCTGTTGTACTTCGGCTACACCCACTGCCCGGACGCGTGCCCCACGGTGATGGGCGACATCGTCCGGGCGCTCGGCAAGCTGCCCGCGCCGGACCGGGCCACCGTGGACGTGGTCTTCGTGACCACCGACCCGGAACGCGACACCCAGGCGGCGCTGCGCGAGTGGCTCGACTCGCTGGACAAGTCCTTCGTCGGCCTGACCGGCCCGTTCGACAAGATCCAGGCCGCCGCCCGCCAGGTCGGCGTCTCCATCGACCCGCCGACCGTCGGCCCCGACGGCAAGGTCGTGAGCACCCACGGCACCCAGGTGATCGCCTTCGCGCCCAACAACGAGGGGCCGGTCATGTACAGCGCGAGCAGCGGACTGCTGCCGGACGGCACCGCGAACGGGAACTCGTCCGACGACTTCGCCCATGACCTGCCGCTGCTGATCCACCCCGAGGACGCCAAGAAGTGAAGCTCTTCCCGCTCCCCCGCAAGGCCGTACCACTCGCCGTCGGCGGCGTACTCGCGCTCGGGATCGGCGGTGTGCTGGTGGCCTGCGCCGATTCCGGATCCGGCGACTCCACCGACCGCAAAGCCGCCGCCCCCGCGAACGCGGGCGCCGCCAAGGGCATCCCGCAACTGCGCATCGTCGACCCGTACATCCCGCAGCCCTCGTCGGCGGACGTCGCGGCGGGCTACCTGGTCGTGCAGAACGACGGCGACACCGCCGACCGGCTGCTCTCGGTGACCAGCCCGCTGTCCGGCGAGGTGATGCTGCACCAGACCAGCGGCAACTCGATGCAGCACATCCCGGGTCTGGACGTCCCCGCACACGGCAAGGGCGTGCTGGCGCGCGGCGGCAACCACATCATGTTCATGAATCCGAACAAGGCCGTGAAGAAGGGCGACACCGTGCCGCTCACGCTGACCTTCCAAACCACCGGGCCGGTCACCGTACAGGTGCCCGTACTCGGGGTGACCGAACGCCCCGGGGACGCGCCGGCCCCGGGTGCCTCGTCGGCCGCCCCCGCCGCGGATCCCGCGGGCCATGCGGGTCACTGACCCGGCCGGCCGCCCGGCCGCCGTCCCCGCAGCGCCCCCGTCCCGGGCCGGAACCGGCGGCGGGGCCGGCCGCCGTGCGCTCGCGTGGCTGCTCGCGCTGCCCCTGTTGCTGGCCGCGCTCGTGCTCGGCGGAGCCGGGGCGGCGTCGGCGCACGCCGTGCTGGAGTCGTCCAATCCGGCGTCCGGTTCGACGTTGTCGACCGCGCCCGCGACGGTCACGCTGAGATTCAGCGAGGGCGTGGAGATCGGCCTCGGCGGGGTCAAGGTGTTCGACCCGACCGGCACCCGGGTCGACAACAACCAGACCAAGCACGGGCCGGACGGCGACACCAGCGTGGTCACCCCGCTGCGCGGCGGCCTGCCCACCGGTACCTACACGGTCGCCTGGCGTGCGGTCTCGGCCGACTCGCACCCGATCTCGGGCGCGTTCACCTTCAACATCGGCCAGGCGTCCGGCGGTGTGCAGGTCTCCGACCTGACCGACCAGGGCTCCACCGCGACCGACGTGCTGGAGCGGGCCTCGACCGGGGTCGCCTACCTGTCCTTCGCGGTGCTCGGCGGCGCGGTGCTGTTCCTGCTGCTCGCCCGGCCCGGCGCGATCGGCCGATTCCGGGTCTGGCTGCTGCTCTTCGGTGCGTGGGGCGGGCTGCTGCTGGCCTCGCTCGCGGTGCTGATGTTGCACGGCCCGAACGCCTCCGGCCTGGGGCTGTCCTCGGCCTTCGACGCGGAGGTGCTGCGCGCGACGCTGGACACCAAGCTGGGCAAGGCGATCGCGGTCCGGGTGTTGCTGCTCGGCGCGGCCGGCGCCCTGCTCGGCTGGCTGATCGCCTCGCTCGCGCACGCGGCCGACCGTACCCGGCACATCCTGGTCGGCGTCTGGGCCGTGTTGTGCACCGCGATCGCGATCACCTGGCCGATCGCCGACCACGCGTCGGTGGGCCGTCAAGTGGAACTGGCGATGGCGGCGGACACGCTGCACCTGTTGGCGATGTCCACCTGGCTGGGCGGGCTCGCGGTCGTGGTCACGCTGATCGTGCGCCCGGGCGAGCCGGCGCCGGAGGCGGGGCTGGACGTGCCGACGGTGCGGATCTTCTCCCGGACCGCGTTCGCCTCGGTGTGCGCGCTGGTGGCGACGGGGTTGTACGCGAGTTGGCGGCAGGTGGGCTCCTTCGCCGCGCTGTTCGACACCACGTTCGGTCTGCTGCTGGTCTTCAAGGTCGACCTGGTGCTGCTGATGCTGGCCGGTGCGTGGGTCTCCCGGCGCTGGCTGATGCGCCGGTTGGCGGCGGGCGGCAAGGGTGTGGCGGGCGGGACCACGGCCAAGTCCTCGGGGGGCGGCCCGAAGTGGGCCGTGTTGCGCAAGGCGGTCGCGATCGAGGCGGCGCTGGCGATCGCGGTGCTGGGGGTCACCACGGTGCTCACCGACACCGAACCCGGCCGCACCGCGCACGAGCGCAAACAGTCCGAGGCGGCGGGCCCGGTCAGTCGCACCGTCCCCTTCGACGCCGGCGGCGCGGCGGGCAAGGGCAAGCTCGACATCACCGTCGACCCGGCCCGGGTGGGTCCCAACGAGCTGCACATCTACCTCTCCGATCCGCTCGGGCGGATCCGTGAGGTGGAGGAACTGACCGTGTCGATGGCGCTGCCAGGCAAGGGCATCGACGGCGCGGACGTGCAGGTGCGCCGGGGCGGTCCCGGACATTGGCTCGGCGATCTGTCGATGCCGATGGCGGGACGCTGGGAGTTGTCCTTCGCGATCCGTACCTCCGATGTCGATCGCATCACCGTGACGGTGCCCGTGGAGGTCGAGTGAGGCAGCTACGCCGCCTCGTGCTGCTGTTGGTCGGGGTCTTGGCCTGCACCTGGCTTGCCCCGGCGGGCAGCGCGTTCGCGCAGGAGTTGTCCGGCCAGGGGCCGAGCAATTTCCACACCGTGATGACCTCGCCGAGCGGGCTCGATCCGGGCCTGACGGTGCGGGTGATCGAGAACGGCGCGCGGATGGAGGTACGCAACACCGGTCCGCGGGACGTGATCGTGCTCGGGTACATGAGCGAGCCGTTCCTGCGGATCGGCCCGGGCGGGGTGTTCGAGAACCGCCAATCGCCCGCCGTGCAACTCAGCAGCGAACGCTGGGGCTCGGTCGACGAGAAGTCGAACCTGCAACCGACCGGCGCCCCGCAGTGGCACCGGATCTCCGCCGAGCCGGTGGCCCGCTGGTACGACCAGCGGGTGCACTGGATCGTGCAACAGCGGCTGCCGCCACGGGTGATGGCCGATCCGGATCGCGCCCAGCGGATCTCCACCTGGACCGTGCCGATGCGGATCGGCGACCGGGAGGTGGCCGCCACCGGCGAACTGCGCTGGGTGCCCGGGCCCAGCCCGTGGCCGGGCATCGTCGGGTCGATCGGGCTCGCGCTGGTGGTGCTCGCGGCGGTGTGGCTGCGGCCGGTCCGTCGGCGGGCCCTGCGCGGCTACGGCGTACTCGCGGGGGTGGTCGCGGCGGCGAGCGTGCTGCACCTGGCGCTGGTCGCGGCGGCCCGGGCGGGCGGCTTCGGGGCCTGGGCGGGCACGTTCCTGGCCGGCAACCTGCTGCAACTGTTGTCCTGCGCGGTGGCGTTCGCGGGTGCGGCGCTGCTGGTCCGGGGGCGGGTCGGCGGTGCGTGGTTGGCCGCGCCGGCGCTCGGCGTGTTGGCGCTGCGGGTGGCCGGCTACGACCTGCCGGTGTTGTGGCGCTCGTCGTCGCCGTTCGTGGGCGGGCTCGTGCTGGACCGGGCGCTGACCGTGCTGGTGCTCGGCGCCGGCCTGGGTGCGGCACTCGCGCTGGTCGTGGTGGTGCGCCGGGGGCCCTCCCCCGCCCTGCCGGGCGGCGTGGCCGTGGTGGACGTGGTGGATGTGATGGACGGTGAGCGGGATGCCGAGTGCGTCCGCGAGCCGCAGGAACCTGCGAAGGACGACGTGATGAGCAGCCCGGAATCCTCCGATCGAGCGAGCAGCGGTTCCGCCGTCTCGCGCCGCCGCTTCGTCGGTGTCGCGGGTGCGGCCGGCGCGGGCGGCCTGGTGGTCGGTGCGGCCGGCGGTGCGGTCGCCCTCGCCGGCGAGTCCGACGGCGAGGCCGGCCCCGCGCTGGCCCGCGTCGGCACGGCCGTCGTGCCGTTTCACGGGAAACATCAGGCCGGCATCACCACCCCGGCCCAGGCCAAGGGTGTCTTCCTGGGCTGGGACCTGGAACCGGGTGCGGACCGGGCGGCGGTCGCCGCGCTGATGCGGCGCTGGTCGGACGCGGCCGCGGAGCTGACCTCGGGCCGACCGGCGGCGGGCGACGGCCAGGTCGCGGCGGACGCCGGGGCCTGCTCGTTGACGGTGACCTTCGGCTTCGGCACGACCCTGTTCGACAAGGTGGGGCTGGCCGCCCGACGGCCCGCCGCGCTCAAGCCGCTGCCGCCGTTCCCGGACGACGCGTTGGACCCGGCTCGCGGCGACGGCGACCTGTTCGTCCAGGTGTGCGCGGACGACGGTCTGGTCGCCTTCGGCGCGGTCCGCGTGTTGCAGAAACTGGCCAAGGGGGTGGCTCGGGTCCGCTGGCAGATGAACGGCTTCTCCCGCTCGCCCGGAGCCACGGACAAGCCGAGGACGCACCGCAACCTGATGGGCCAGATCGACGGCACCAACAATCCGAAGCCGGCCGATCCCAAGTTCGACGAGAAGATCTTCGTCGCCGCCGGGGCCGGTCCCGAACAGGGCTGGGCCACGGACGGCACGTATGTGGTCTTCCGCCGGATCCGGATGTTGCTCGACACCTGGGACGACCTGGACAAGGGCCATCAGGAGCGGGTGATCGGCCGAGCCAAGGACACCGGCGCGCCGCTGACCGGTGGCGGCGAACACAGCGCCGCCGACTTCGGCAAGCGCGGCCCGAACGGCGAACTGGTGATCACCGCGAACGCGCACATGCGGGTGGCGGCACCGGAGTTCAACCGAGGGGCGACGATGTTGCGCCGCGGCTACTCCTATCACGACGGGTTCGGCACGGACGGCGCTCCGGACGCCGGGCTGCTGTTCGTCGCGTGGCAGCACGATCCGGACGACGGCTTCGTGCCGATCCAGCGCAAGTTGGCTCGTGGCGACGCGCTGTCCCCGTTCCTGCGGCACGAGGCGAGCGCGCTGTTCGTGGTCCCGCCGGGGTGCGCCCCGGGCGGGTATGTCGGTCAATCCCTGCTGGAGGGCTGAGGGCGATGCGACGTCGATGGTTGGCGGGGGCGCTCGCCCTGCCGCTGCTGCTCACCGGCTGCGGGAGTTGGGGCGCGGAGGGCGGTCCCGGTTCGTACATGAGCGAGGCCGAGGCGACCGCAGCGGCGTCCGAGGGGGTCGCGGCGCTGGGCGCCGACGGGGTGCAGCGGATCGAGTTGCGGGTGGACGACAAGCTGCGCTTCTCGCCGTCGGTGATCCGCGCCCGGACCGGGCCGTTGGTGATCACGCTGGCGGACACCGGGATCACCCCGCACCAGATGATCCTGCCCGGCGGTGCGCCGGTCGCACCGTCCGAGGGCGGCAAGTCCCAGGACATCAAGCTGAGTTTCGGCCGGCCGGGCTCGTACACGTTCAACTGCATGTACCACGTGGGCACCGGCATGGCGGGCACGATCGAGATCACCGAGTAGCGGCTGCTCGGCTTCGATCGGCCCGCCTCGCGGCGGTGCGGCGGCAGCGACGGATGCCGCTCAGGGGATCAGCACGATCTTGCCGGTGGTGCGGTTCGCCTCGGCCAGTTCGTGTGCCTTGACCACCTCGGCCAACGGGAACGTCTCAAAGACGATCGGGCGCAGGTCGCCGGCGTCCACCGCCGCCGCGATCAGGGCCAGGCGTTCGGGGTTGGGGTCCAGGTCGAAGGTGAGCCCTCGGCGGCCCGCCGCCTCGGCCTTGGCCGCCGTGACGTCGGCGGCGGGCGGGTTGGTGATGTTGAGCAGCAGGCCGCCGGGGCGGAGCGTGGGCAGCGAGCGGTCCTCGTAGTCGCCGCCGATCAGGTCGAGCACCACGTCGACGTCGCGGACCGTTGTGCCGAAGTCGGTGGTCGTGTAGTCCACCACCTCGTCCACCCCCAGCTCGCGCAGCAGTTCGTGCTTGGCCGCGCTCGCCGTGCCGATCACGTACGCGCCCCGGGACTTGGCGACCTGTACCGCCAGGTGTCCGACCCCGCCCGCCGCCGCGTGGATCAGCACCCGTTGGCCGGGCCCCACCTCGGCGCCCTCGACCAGGGCCTGCCACGCGATGGACGCGGACAGCGGCAACGCGGCGGCGTGCACGTGGTCGAGCGAGGTCGGCTTGGGCGCGAAGGACGCCTCCGAGGCCACCACGAACTCCGCGTAGCCACCCGCCGGGTGCGGGAAATCCGGGAGGCCGTACACCTCGTCGCCCACCGCGAGGCGTCGCACCCCGTCGCCCACACCGGCGACGACGCCGGAGACGTCCCAGCCGAGCGTGAACGGCGGCACCAGCCACATCCCGCCGGCCCGGATCTTCACGTCGATCGGGTTGACCCCCGCGGCTCGCACTTCGACCAGTACCTCACCCGGTCCGGGCGTGGGTATCGCGGTCTCGATCAGCCGGAGAACCTCCGGGCCGCCGAGCTTGTCCTGATGCACGGTGATCATCTTCGTCGTCATGTGGGCAAGCATCGGCGTGCGGGTACACAGTTGTGAAGAAGGCACTTTCCTGGTACCTGGGTACCTCATGCATACCCCTCCTGACCTGCGCCCTTTCGGCGGTGCCGATGTCTATCTCAGCGACTGCGCGTCGCGCGCAGTGCTGCACCTGATCGCGAACAAGTGGGTGGCGCTCGTCGTCGGGGCGCTGCATCCGGGGACCCTGCGCTATGCCGAACTGCGCCGCCGATTGGGCGGGATCACCAAGAAGATGCTCACCCAGACGCTGCGCGACCTGGAGCGCAACGGCCTGGTCCGGCGCACGGTCCATCCGACCGTCCCGCCGCAGGTCGAATACTCGCTGACCGCACTCGGCGAGAGCGTCAGCGGCCTGATGCAGGAGATCCGGACCTGGTCGGAAAGCCACATCGAGGAGATCGCCGCGGCGCAACTGGCCTACGAGGAAGGGGCGTCGAGCCGCCCCGCGGCGGTCTGACCGTCGCTGGCGCCGCCGATCAGCGCCGATCCCGCGCTTCGCGTTCCGTAGCAGATCTATGTGTGCCCGAGAGCGGACCTACGTACGCCCGAGCGCCTGGAAGCGCCGCACCGCGAGCGGCAGGAAGATCGCGGTGATCAGCAGCGGCCAGAGCATCGCCATCGACAACGCGTGCTGCTCGATCCAGCCGCCGCCGTGTGGTGCCGGGTTCCCGAACAGGTCGCGGATCGCGTTCGCGGTGGAGGAGACCGGGTTCCACATCGCCACCGTGCCCAGCCACTGCGGCATCATCGACGGCGGCGTGAAGACGCTGGAGACGATGCCGAACGGGAAGGCCACCGCGAACAGGCTGCCCGCCGCCTCCGCGTTGGGCACCAGCAGACCCAGGTAGACCCCGACCCAGGTCAACGCGAAGCGCAACAGCAGCAACAGCCCGAAGGCGGCCAGGGTTTCGGGCAGGGTGCCGTCCGGGCGCCAGCCGACGACGAGCGCGATCGCCGCGAGCACGGCGAGGTCCAGGCTCGCGCCGAGCACATCGGCCACCCCACGACCGGTGACCACCGCCGAGGGTGCCATCGGCATCGAGCGATAGCGGTCCATCACCCCGAGTTGGCGGGTGAACGCGACGATGCTCGCGGTGTTCATGAACCCCTGCGCCATGGTCATCGCGAACATCCCGGGCAGTGCGTAGTCCTGGTAGTCGACCGCCCCGCCCACATCCATCGCACTGCCGAAGACGTACACGAACAGCAGCACGGACACGATCGGGAAGCCCAACTGCCAGGCCAGCGCGCTGGGTTGTCGGGCGATGTGCACCAGCTCGTTGCGCACGACGGTCAGACAGTCCGTGATCGCCCAGTACAACCGGCGCTCGGGCGCCTGAATCGGTCCTGCCATGGTCGCGCTCACGGACGGATCGCCTCCTCGACGGGTGCGGCCTGCGGCCGGTCCGGTGTGGACCCGGTGGACGGCGGGTCCGGCTCGTGGGCGCGCCGGCCGGTCAGTCGGAGGAAGACCTCGTCCAGGGTCGGCCGGCGCACACCGATGTCCTCGATCGCGATCCCCGCGTCCTGGCAGTTCCGGGCCACGTGGGTGAGCGCCGCGACCCGATCGCCGACCGGCGCGGTCACCCGTCGTTCCTCGCGGTCGGTCACCGGCTCGCCGCCGCCGTCGGCCACCCGGGCCACCACCTCGACCAGGCGCGGCAGATCGGCCGTGTCGCGTACGACGATCTCGATGCGATCGCCGCCCAGGTCGCGCTTGAGCCGGTCCGGCGTGTCGTCGGCGATCTTGCGGCCGCGATCGAGCACCGCGATCCGGTCCGCCAACTTGTCGGCCTCGTCCAGGTATTGCGTGGTCAACAACACGGCGGTGCCGCCCGCGAGCAACGAACGCACGGCCTCCCAGACCTCGTTGCGCCCGCGCGGGTCGAGGCCGGTGGTCGGCTCGTCCAGAAAGAGCACGTCCGGCGCGAGAATCATGCTCACCGCCAGGTCGAGCCGCCGACGCATGCCGCCGCTGTACTGCTTGACCCCCCGGTCGGCGGCCTCGACCAGGCCGAAGCTCTCCAGCAGTTCGTCCGCCCGGCGGGCCGCCCGGCGGCGGTCCAGATGGAACAGCCGTCCGAACAGGGTCAGATTGCGCCGACCCGTCACCGCCTCGTCGACCGCCGGGTGCTGGCCGACCAGCCCGATGTGCCGACGCACCCGGCGGGGATCCCCGGTCACGTCGTGGCCGGCGACCATGGCCCGGCCGCCGTCCGGGCGCAGCAGCGTGGACAGGATCCGGACCGCCGTGGTCTTGCCGGCCCCGTTCGGGCCGAGCAGTCCCTGCACGGTGCCGCGCGGCACGGTCAGGTCGAAATCGTCGAGTGCGTGCGTGTCGCCGTAGCGCTTGGTCAGGCCCTGCGCGAGGACCGCGGGGCCCGTTGTCCTGATCGGCCGTTCCGGCTGTGTGCCGAGCGACGTTCCCATCGGTCTCCTTCCCGACCTCCAGTAAACCGAGTACACCGTACCCGATTGCGCGTACGGCGTACTCGGTTTTCGCGGACGGGTTCTGTCGGGACGTCGAGGGGGCGGCGCACCGACCTCGGCGGCCGGTCCGGCTCCTACGATGGGGACACCATGACGAGCACCGACCACACCGGCAGCGGCGACCTCGCCCGCAGCCTCGAACTGCTGTGGGGCGTGGACCGCAAACCCGCCCGCGGCCCCAAGCCGGCGCTGACCCTGGACCGGATCGTCACGGCCGCGATCGCGGTGGCCGACGCCGAGGGGCTGGAGGCGGTCTCGATGCGGCGGGTGGCCGCCGAGATCGGGTCCGGCACGATGTCGCTCTACCGGTACGTCCCGGGCAAGGCCGAGTTGATCGACCTGATGGTCGACAAGGTCAACGCACCCGGCGACTGCGCCGAATTCCCCCCGGGATCGGGCTGGCGCAACGCACTGGAACAGGTCGCGCGCGGCATCTGGCAGATGTACAACCGGCACCCGTGGTTGCTCGGCGTCGATCAGGCCAGGCCGGTCCTGGGCCCCAACTCGCTGCTGGCCCTGGAACTCACGCTGGCCGCGATCGGGGACGCGGCGTTGTCGGACCGGGAGAAGATGACGATCCTGTCGATCATCGACGGCGGCTACGTCAGCGGTATGGCACGCACCCACTTCAACACCGTGCACGCGGAGCAGCGCACCGGCGTCAGCGACGAACAGTTCTGGGCCGCGCAGGCCCCGCTGCTGAACGCGGCGATGACGAGCGGGCGCTATCCGAGACTGGCCGCGCTCGCCGAGGACAGCTTCACCCAGGACGGCGAGGCGGTCTTCGAGTTCGGCCTGCGACTCCTGCTCGACGGCTTGGAGACGTTCATCGACCGCCGATCCTGACGTCCGGTATCCGTCCGATGTCGGATTCGACGGACCGGTCCCCCGAAGCGGAACCGGCCGGCATCATCGTCGGTGCTCGGCTACGGGGAACGGGGATCATGAACTCCAGAATGCTGCGGAAACGGGTCGCGCTCGGGACGGGGATCGGGGCGGTGGTACTGGCGCTGGCGCCGATCGCCCTGGCCGCCCCGGCGACCGGGGCCGCCGGTGCGTCGGTGACCGTGACACCCGGCACGGCGAAGCCCGGGGACGTGGTGGCGATCCGCGGCTCCGGACTGACCGGCTGCGCGCTGAACAAGGTGGACGTATATCTGCTGTCGGCCAACGGTGGCAGTTCCGGGCAGTACCAGGACCTGCTCGCGGCCGACCTGCCCGTGGACACCGCCCACGGCGGCTCGATCGCGTTCCGACACGAGGTTCCGGCCCCGGTCTACAGCTCGAACGCGGCGGGCAGCATCCCCGGGCCGGTGAACCGGATCGCCGTGCGCTGCATCGGCGAGGAGGAGAAGGTCCTCGCGCAGACGCCGATCGAAATCGACACTTTTCGGCCCGAGGAGACCCGCAGGGCACCGGCCGACCTGTCCGCGAAGCGGCTGATCCTGGAGCCGGCCACCGGGGCGCCGGGCACCGAGGTCACCCTGTGGACGGACCTGCACTGCGGCGTCGACAACGCGAGCGACGACGCGCGGGTGACCTGGGGTGGGCGGGACCTGACCAAGCTCAGCGTGCAGTCCACCGGGAATCGGGGCGAGGCGTACCGCTTCAACGTGCCGGACGGGCCGAATCGCGGCCCGCAGCCGGTCACCGTGAGCTGCTTCGCGCAGGGGCCGAGCATGCCCGACAACGGGGTCACCCTGCGTACCGACTTCCGGGTCGCCCAGCCGGAGTTGACCCTGACGCCCACGCAGCCCACCGCCGGGCAACCACTGCGGATCGCGGGCAGCGGATTCGTCGCGTGCGGCCGACCGGTCGACGGGACCGGCACGCTGACGGTGCGTCATGGCACCACCGAGCTGGGTACGGTGCCGGTCGCCGCCGACGGGCGGTTCGCGGGCGAGCTCCGGGTGCCGCGTGAACTGCCGGGCGGAGACGGGACGTTGACAGTCGCCTGCACGGCGGGTGCGGGGTACGACGGCGACTTTTCGGTACGGGTCGCGGTCCTCGGCGCGGCCGCGAGCGCGACGGCGGCGGACCGGTCCGAGGCTGCGATGAACCTGCCGAGCCCGAGCATGTTGTTCGACGAGCCCCGGCCGGTGCTGCTGGCCGGCGCGACGGCGGTGGTGGCCCTGCCCGTGCTGGGCTTCTCGGCCGAACTGTTCAACAAGACCTGGGAACGCAACCACCTGCGGATCCGACGCCGGCTGCGCCCGGGCGCGGCGCGGCCTCGATCGCAGCCGCGAGTACCCGAGTTGCAGGTGCTCGCCTTCATCCTGCTCTCGGCCGCGTTCTGCGTCGCGGTCGAACCGGGCACGGGCTGGAACGCGGGCACCGCCGCACTCGCGCTGGCCCTGGTGGCGGCGGTACCCCTGGGCGTACTGGCGTACGAGGGCTCGGCGGAGGCGTACCGACGCCGCGTCTCGCGCATCCGGGCGCTGCCTCGGCTGTTGCCGGGGGCGCTGGGCGTCGCCCTGGTCCTGGCCGCGGCCTCGCGCCTGCTGCATCTGACGCCCGGCTACGTATACGGCCTGTTCCTGGCCTTCACCTCGGCGGGCCTGCGGCGGATGTCACCGGCCGACGAGGGCCGGGCAGTCGCGCTGGGCTCGTGGTCCCTGGCGGGCCTCGCGGTGGTCGCGTGGGTGTGGCGCATCCCGGTCACCCACGTCCTGAACGAATCGGACGGCGCGCCCTTCGGCTGGGTCTTCGCCGAGGACCTGCTCACCCAGTGCTTCGTGGCCGCAGTGGTCGGCCTGGTCTTCGGCCTGCTCCCGATGCGATTCATGGACGGCCACGCCCTGTGGCAATGGAACCGCTGGGCCTGGGCCGCCATCTACGCCTTGGCCATGTTCCTGTTCGTCCTCGCCCTCCTCGACCCCACGGGCGCCGCCGACGGCATCACCAAGGACATGTGGCTCCGCTCCACCATCCTCTTCACCACCGCCGCACTCACCTCCGTGACCTTCTGGGCAATATTCCGCCTCCGGCCACCTAGGACAACCTGACACAAGGCGAGGAAACCCGAACGAGGACACGATTTTTGTCCTCCACGCCTTTGACCCAAACTCCGTACCCATCACGGGGGTTGGTCGCACTAACGACAGCACTCGGCACTGTCGGTGGGCGCTCATACCTGCCAATAGTCCACCCCTCATTAAGCAAGTAGTCATAGATTCCGCGAACTGCCGTTTCGACCTGGCGGGCCGGCACATTGTCAGCCTGCCAGAAGTGCTCCACTCCATAGCCGTGGTAGCCGTCCCGCGCCGGACAAAGAAGTGGGATTCGCTCCTCATTTTTCCCAGTTATGAAATCCACCTTCAACGCATCAAAGATTCGACCCGAGTACTGATCGGTTCGCATATCAACTTCTGCCCGGCTCATCTTCGGGCCATTATCAGCCTGCTGATGGCCACAAGCAGAAGATAGTGACATTACGAACAGCACTCCCCCCAGAAAGATCCTCACGGTCGCCTCCCCCAAAGAAGACTTGTCTCGTCGTAGCGACCAACGACCACAGCAGCCTGGTTATCCAAACTGTCGGGACTCTCTAGGTTCCAGTACTCACTATGACCCTGTGCACCTTTTGTGCTCATTCGATTTGCGCCGAAACCTTCATCATCAGGCGTCCTCCGCGCAGGCCGACCGCTGCCCTCCACCACTGGCGCATGAGCACCGGACCCCAAGGTTGGAACTGGGTCATCACTGGCAGCAAGCACCCAGACGTGACTCGGGTTCATGTTGAGATCCTTGGCCTGGGCAACATGCATTCCAGGGCTTCCGGCAACAATCATGTCTTGGGCGTATACACTCTCGCCATTTCTCGCTGCATCCGCGATGACTACGGAGCCATAGCTATGGCCAATAAGCGTAATATGCCTCTTGGAATCAATTCCTTGGGAAATGCCGACCCCTCGCAGGAATTTCCTGAGAACAGGCGCCGCATTTTCCGCATCAGATGAACCCATCGCATGAAGCAACGTATCTGGGGCGTCATACGAAAGCCATGCAATAGCACTCACATCCTCGCGCTCGGCATAGCCACGCGCAGCGGTTACGAGGCGTCGCATCCTGTGAACGTGATCGCCGATGTTGGCCAATTCCGACCCCGTCCCCGGGACGTAAACCGCCGTGTGGGCCGCCGTGTCCGGGTTGCCGATGGCGACGATCGCGCGGCCGTCGCCTTTGGCGCTGAAGCCCATCAAGTACAGGTCGCCGCCGGAGCGAAGTGTCGCCTCCAGGCCCTCGATCGCCGCCAAGCGCTCCTTGAGCGCCGTGACGCGGAATCGCCACTTCGCATCGTCCGTGCGCCCCGCCGCATCCCGCTTCGCCCGCGCGGCGGCCAATTCCGCAACCAGCGCGACCTTCGTCTCGGCCAACGCGACCCGATTGGCCCGGTCGCGAACCTCCGTCGGCAACCCGTCCATCGCCCCCAACACCGCCGGATAGCCGGCCAGATACATCGCCCGCTCGGACGGATTCAGCCCCGCCCACCACTTGGCCGCCGCGACGGGATCACCCTTCGGAATGGTGGCGAGGTCCAGGCCCGCCAACGCCGTCACGCACGCGCCGTCCGCAGCCGTATCCGCCCAGTCGGCCGTCCCGGTCGGATGCAACCGGCCCAGCGCCTGCGCACACTGCGCGTCCACCTCGGTCGCGGCCCGAATCGACGTGGCCAACCGTCGCTCCAACTCGTGTCGTCGCGAGTTCATCGCCCCGTCCGCACGCCGTGTCGGATCGGCCGGCTCCACCCGCCCGTCCTCGAACACGGTGAACCCCGAAGCAGCGGCCTCCGCCAGCCCCGCCCACAACTCCTGCTGCGCGACGCGGAGTCGGTCGGCCGCCGTGTCCAGGACGGTCAGCACACAGCGGGCCTCCTGCGCCGCCACCATGACCTGCTCACCCCGCGCGGCCACCCCCCGCTCCGCCGCATCCGCATCCGCGCCCTCCCAGCGCGAGGCCCGCAACGGCCCATCGACACCCGTCGTCGCCCGCCCGACCAACCCGTCCAACGCGGACGCCAGTTCGGTCCACTCGGCCACCGCCCGATCAAGCCCGCCCAAAGCGGCGTCGCGCAGTTGCGTCAGCGTCACCATCGGCGCCGCGCCTCCGCGAACGCACCCGCCGCCGCCTGATCGGTGCGATCGTGCGCGTCGGCGTTCGCCGTCAGCACCTCACCCAGCCCGCCGTACCCATCCGCGAGCGCCCGCAGGTGATCCGCCCACGCCGCCGTCAACGCGCCGGCCGCCGCCGCAACCGCGAACCCGGGACACCCGACGACCGCCACCCCCGGCTTGCCGGCCGCCTGCCGCAACGCCCCGGCCACCTCACGAGCCGCCGCCGCCCCCTGCCGCAGCGCCCCCGTCTCGACCCGAACCCGCGCCGAGCCGCCCCCACCGACACTGCCCCCACCAGCCAAGATCCCTCCCAGCGACCGCTCGATTACCTACTGCAACCAAACGATACCCATCGAAATCAACCGCCCGACCACCGAATTCCGCGAATCCCCCAAGAGCGAACAGATTCACCAACCAACGCGTAACCAGATCGCAAGCCGACTCGTTCATACGTATGGGCGAACGAAGTGAGCCGTTCGGGGGACGCGGGGGGTGCCGCAACAAAAGCCGACGGCGCACCAAGCACGATCCCGCTCGCCCGAAAACCGCAGGTCAGACGGGTTCCGCGTCAAAAGGACATAGAACTAATCAGAATAATTCACAACAAACGAGCCAGGAGTCGAAGTGAGCCACCCGAACATCGTCGAGATCTTCACCTACGGAACCCACGGAGGGGAAAGCCAAGTGCGCGTCGTCATGATCGACGACGACCCGTGGTTCTGTGCCCGCGACGTGTGCGCAGTGCTGGAGCACACCAACTCACGGATGGCGGTGACCAACCTCGATCACGACGAGAAGACCAGCATCCGTGTTGAGAAAACCGCAGGTCAGAGGTCTTCCGTAAGCAATCCTTACGGAACCTCCGACCCGGGCGGCAACCCGAACATGACCTTCATCAGCGAGGCCGGTCTCTACTCACTGATCCTGCGAAGCAACAAGGCAACGGCCAAGCCCTTCCGACGCTGGGTCACCCACGACGTCCTCCCCACCATCCGTCGCACCGGCTGCTACATCCCCGCCACCAGCGAAAACATGGATGACCTGCTCTCCCGCGCGATCGGCTCGATCACCGATCTCGCCGCCCGTACTGGGGACCTGACCAAAGCTGTGGAGATCAACACGATGGCCGTGTCCCGCCTCACCGCCGGGTTCGAGTCGGCGACCCAGTTGTCCACAGCTACTGCTCACACGACCCCTCCCACCTCGGAAACCCACAACCCGGCCCAAGTTCTCCACAGCGATTTCCACAGGGTTATCCACAGGCCCGTCCCCCTCCCCACACCCGGTGATCGACGTCGCCTCACCCCCGAGGTCGTCGCCGAGTGTCGGCGCTTGGCGCGGGACGGGGTGTCGGTCTATCGGCTCGCCCGCCGGCACGGCGTGAGTGACTCGACCATGCGCTCGGCGGTGCGCGGCCAGACCTACCGCTACGTGCCCGAGCCCCCCGTGGGCCCCTGACCCGACTCCGTCCGCGCCGGCCCCCGCCCCGCGCGACCGCCTCAATGGTCCAGACCACCGCCACCACCCGCGCCGAAGCAGCCCCCGCGCCCCGATCACCTCCACCGCCCACGCCGGCAGTGCCATCGCCCAGCCGAGCGGCCGGCCCACGCAAGCCCCGGCAGGGTCACCGACCCGCCGTCCCGCCCCGGCCCGAAGCCCGGACCGGAACCCCGACCCAGCCTCCCGGCGACTCCCCCCTCGCCGCGTCGCAACCGGTGAAACCCCAGGTCAGAGCCGATTCACGCACACCGTGACGGCATGTCGAATCCCCGGGCGCCCGCCACCCTCACCGGCCCCGTCACGGTCCCCGTGCCCCCGCTCGCGCCGCCCGCGATCGGAATCGGCCCAACGCCCCGACCGGCGGCGGACCGAACACCCAGCGCAAGCCGGGTGCGGCCCCCTCGCCGTCACGATCGGCACCACTCCTCGAAACAACCATCGGTTCGCCGCCACCCACCCGGCCACCGACAGGGACCCCGACGGTGCGCGTCCCCACCCCGCACCGACCCACGAAGCCGACCCGCCCCAGCACGCGTGTGACGACGAACAGCCCCGCCGACAACCGCCCCGTCGCCCGAACCCCGAACCCCACCAGCACCCGGTCGAAGCCCCGTCGCGCCACCCCCACCACCACCGGCCCGGCGACCGGGAGCAGCCCGGCGACGCCCCCGGGCCCGCAGTCCCCGACAACCAGCCTCGCCGCGTTTTCCACAGGCTCACCCGCACCCTCGCGGCGGCACCACACACCGCGACCGTCCACACCACGGAACACGACCGGAGCACGCCGGCCGGCTCAGTACAGTGACGACATGTCCGACGCCCGCACGCCCGCCGCCGCGCCCCGCTGGACCTACCTCGGCCCTGCGGGCACCTTTACCGAGGCCGCCCTGCGCATGCTGCCGGGCGCGGAGCACGCCGAGGTCACCCCGATGGAGTCGGTGCCCGCCGCCCTGGACGCGGTCCGCCGCGGCGACGCCGACGGTGCGGTGGTCGCGCTGGAGAACTCGGTCGAGGGTGCCGTGTCCATCACGCTGGACGAACTGGCCACCGGCGCCCCGCTGGTGATCACCGCCGAGATCCTGCTGCCGATCGCCTTCGCGCTGCTGGTCCGTCCCGGGGTGACCCTGGCCGACATCAAGACCCTTTCCAGCCACTCGCACGCCCAGCCGCAGGTGCGCAACTGGCTCTCGGCCAACCTGCCCGACGCGCACTGGTACTCGTCCGCGTCCAACGCCGACGCCGCCCGCCTGGTCCAGGAGGGTCGCTACGACGCGGCCCTGGCCGGCGAGTTCGCCGCCGGGCCCTACGGCCTGGTGCCGCTGATCACCGACATCCACGACGTCGAGGGCGCGGTCACCCGGTTCGTCCTGGTCGAGCGCCCGGACCGGCCCACCGTGCCCACCGGCGCCGACCGCACCACCGTGGTCGCGTACATCGTGGACGACCACCCGGGCGCGCTCCTGGAGATCCTCCAGGAGTTCGCCGTCCGCGGGGTCAACCTGACCCGGATCGAGTCACGGCCGACCGGGGACGGGCTCGGGCACTACTTCTTCTCGATGGACGCCGAGGGCCACGTCGCCGACGCCCGGGTCGGCGAGGCGCTGATGGGGCTGCGGCGGGTGTGCGCGGCGGTGCGCTTCCTCGGGTCCTACCCGCGCGCCGACCGGGTGCGTCCGCAACTGCGCCGGGGCACCTCGGACGCCGAGTTCGCCAACGCGAGCGAATGGCTGGCCCGCGCCCGCGGCGGTGGCGGGATCTGAATCGGTACGGCGCCGCCCCTCAGGGCACCCGCACCGTGAGCGAGCCGGGCCGGATCCGCACCGCGAGCCGGGTGCCGGGCCCGATCGCATCGCCGTCCAGCTCGCGCGGCTCCGGCCGATCGGTCTCGATCAGCACCCGTCGGCCGGTGAAGTGCTCGATCGGGCGCAGCCGTTGCTGCTTGACCGGCACCACGGCCGGCTCCTGGGAGCGGCGCCGGCCTATCACCCGGACCGTGGCGTGTGCCCAACCGGTCATCCCGTAAGGCGCGAACACCACCACGTCCAACAGCCCGTCGTCCGGCGCCGCTCCCGGCAACAACTGCATGCCGGCCTGGAGCGCGCCCACGTTGCCGACCAGCACCATCCGGGCCCGTCGCCGGATCGGCTCACCGTCGTCCACGGTCAGCGTCACCCGCATCCGCCGATCGCGCAGGTGCCGGGCACCGGAGACCACGTAGGCGGGCCAGCCGACCTTCTTCTTGAGCGCGTCCGGCGCGTCCGCGACCATCGCCGCGTCCAGCCCGATGCCGGCCATCGCGGTGAAGCAGCGCGGCTCGGTGCCCGCCGTGACGGCGAGTTCGTCGTCCGGGTCCACCGTGCCCAGGTCGATCCGCCGATCCCGCCCGTGCATCGCCACATGCAACGCGTCGGCGATGTCGATCGGCAGGCCCAGGTTGCGCGCGAGCAGGTTGCCGGTGCCCGCCGGGATCACCGCGAGCGGGGTGTCCGTACCGGCCAGCGCACCGGCGCACTCGCGGATCGTGCCGTCGCCGCCCGCCGCGATGACCAGGTCGACCCCCTCGGCCAACGCCTTCGCGGTCACCCCGGCGCCCGGATCGAGCACCGTCGTCTCCAGCCACAGCGGTTCGGCCCACCCGGCGTCGTACATGATCCGGTCGATCCGGGTGCGCGACTCGGCCACGTCGAGCTTGATCGGATTGACCACCAGCGCCGCCCGCGGCAGCCCGCCGTCGGCCCCCTGCGGGGCCTCGCGTCGCCGGGACCGATAGCCCCAGACCGACTTCGGGGACAGCAGGGCGCGGTTCATCACCACCAGCACGACGCTCGCGTACACCATCGACAGCAGCACGTCGCTGGGGTGGTGCATGCCGCGGTACATCCGGCTCCCGGCCACCGCGAGCGGTATCGCGCCGAGCAACACCCAGACCAGGACCGCCGGCCGGCGCCCGCGCAGCCGACCGGTGAGCAGCACCGCCAGCCCGCCGTACAGCGCGAACGCCGCGCCGGTGTGCCCGGACGGGAAGCTCGACGTCGCGGCGGCCGCGTCCAGGCGCGGGACGTCCGGGCGATCGCGCGCGACGAAGAGCTGGACGAGGAAGAACACCAGCGCCTGCCCGGCCACCGAACAGGCCAGGAACATCGGACCGCGCCAGGAGTGGCCGACGATGCGGGCCACCACGACCGCGAGCAGCGTGGTGGCGATGATCACACGGGTGTCGGCCAGTGTGGAGAACAACCGCGTGACGTCGTTCCAGCCGCCCGAACGATGCTCGGCGAAGGTGCGATCGAGGTCGTCCTCGACGGTGAACGGCCAGACGCCGTCGAGGGTCTTGGTGATCAGCAGACCGAGGCCGACCATGACGAACGTCAATATCGCGAGGGGCAGGACGATACGGCGCAGGAACCGTCCTGCTTCGGTGAGCATGACCGACATTCTTACCCGGCCGTGCTTCCTTCAGTTCCGCCGATCCGAGGAGTGCCCGTCGGTTCCGGGTCGAATGTGTGAAATCTCCGGATCGAGGTCGTGCCCCTCGATCTCCGGTTCCAGGCCCTCCTCGGTCGCGTCCACGTCCCGTAGACCGGCGTCGCGGCGCCACCATTCGAAGACCGCGGAGGTCGCGGCGAGCACGATCAGGCCGAGCACCCAGCCACCGACCACGTCCGTGACGTAGTGCACGCCGAGCGCGACCCGGGTGAAGCCGACGCCGATCGCCGAGCCGATCGCGACCACCCAGGCGATCGGCCGATACACCCGAGGTATCAGCGGCAACAGCGCCAGCAGCAGCACCCCCGGGCCGACCACACCCATCAGCGCGTGCCCGGACGGGAAGGACCAGCCGCCTGCGTGGTCGACCGGGTTGGGCAGATTCGGCCGGGCCCGGGTGAAGACGAGCTTGAGCCCCGCACCGAGCAGGCCGCCGATCACCATGGTGGCCACCGCCCACACCACCAGTCGGCGGGCGCCGCGCCACCAGAGCCAGACGCACATGACGGCGACCAGCAGCCGGTACATGTTCGGATCCCAGACCCAGTCGCTGAGGATCCGCAGCGCGTGTTGCCAGTCGGGATGTTCGCGGACCCAGTCGTTGAGGCCGGTCGCGACGTCCTTGTCCAGGTCGAGCAACGGCGACCACTTGGTCTCCACCAGCAGCGCGAGCAGCCCGAACGGCACGGCGCCCACCAGCAGCGCGAGGGCGACCAGGGTCAGCCTGAGGCCGAATCGCCGGTCCGGGTCGAGGCGCTTCCTGGTCCAGGTGGGAGTGCTCATCTCTCATTCTTAGCCCGGATTCGGGCCGGCACGTGTGTTTGCGGGTGGTCGGCTTCGTCGCACTCGCGAAATCCGTTGGCGGGGCCCCGGTAGGCTTTGGCCGTGATCGACCTGCGACTGCTCCGTGAGGATCCCGACCGTGTCCGCGCTTCGCAGCGCGCCCGCGGCGAGGACGAGACCATCGTCGACGCGCTGCTCGCCGCGGACGAGCTCCGCCGCTCGTCCGGTTCCCGGTTCGACGCGCTGCGCAACGAGCAGAAGTCGATGGGCAAGCAGGTCTCCAAGGCCAAGGGCGACGAGCGGCAGGAGCTGCTGACCCGGGCCCAGGCGCTGGCAGCCGAGGTCAAGACCGCGGACGCGGAGCAGGCCGAGGCCAAGGCCGAGACCGACCGACTGCTCAAGGCGCTGGCCAACCTGATCGACCCGGACGCGCCGGTCGGTGGCGAAGAGGACTTCGTCACGCTCGAGGAGATCGGCACGCCGCGCGATTTCGCGGCCGAGGGCTTCGAGCCGCGCGACCACGTCGAGCTGGGTCGGATGCTCAAGGCGATCGACGTCGAGCGGGCCGCGAAGGTGTCCGGCTCGCGCTTCTACTACCTCACCGGCGTCGGCGCGCTGCTCGAACTCGCGCTGGTCAACATGGCCATCGCGCAGGCGACCGAGGCCGGCTTCACGCCGATGTTGACGCCCGCCCTGGTGCGTCCGCACGCGATGGAGGGCACCGGCTTCCTCGGCCAGGCCGCGGAGAACGTGTTCCACCTGGAGGCCGACGACTACTACCTCGTGGGCACCGCCGAGGTGCCGCTCGCGGCGTACCACATGGACGAGATCATCCCGGCCGCCGAACTGCCGCTGCGCTACGCGGGCTTCTCGCCGTGCTTCCGCCGCGAGGCGGGCACCTACGGCAAGGACACGCGCGGCATCATCCGGGTGCACCAGTTCGACAAGGTGGAGATGTTCTGCTTCGTCGCGCCGGAGGAGGCCGAGGCGGAGCACCGGCGCCTGGTGGCGTGGGAGAAGGAGTTCCTGAACCGGCTCGAACTGCCGTACCGGGTGATCGACGTCGCGTCCGGCGACCTCGGCGCCTCGGCCGCGCGCAAGTTCGACATCGAGGCGTGGATCCCGACCCAGGGCAAGTACCGCGAGGTCACCTCGACCTCGAACTGCACCGAGTTCCAGGCCCGCCGGCTTCAGGTGCGGATGCGCGACGAGCAGGGCACCCGCCCGCTGGCCACGCTCAACGGCACGCTGTGCGCGGTGCCGCGCACGATCGTGGCGATCCTGGAGAACCACCAGCAGCCGGACGGCTCGGTGGTCGTGCCGGCGGCGCTGCGTCCGTTCCTCGGCGGCCGTGAGGTGCTGGAACCGGTGCAGGCGTGACCTTCTCGCTGGTCGCCACCGACCTGGACGGCACGCTCCTGCGCGAGGACCACACCGTCTCGGCGCGCAACCGTGCGGCGCTGGCCCGGGTCACCGCGGCCGGTGCGAAGCACGTGATAGTGACCGGGCGCGCGGTGTCCTGGACGCGTCCGGTGTTCGAGGCGTTGGGCTACCGGGGGCTCGCGGTGTGCGGGCAGGGCGCGCAGGTCTACCACGCGGGCGAGCAGCGGCTGCTCACGTCGGTCACGCTGGACCGGGCACTGGCCAGGCTGGCCACCGAGCGGTTGACCGAGGAACTGGGCGACGTACGGTTCGCGGTCAGCCGGGACGGGTTGACCGGCGAGGTCGCGGTGGAGCGCGGTTATCCGTACAACCCGGTGTTGCCGGTGCACGTGCTCCGTGACCGCGACGAGCTGTGGTCGGAGCCGATCCTCAAGCTCTACCTGCACCACGACGACTACGACGACGACCGGCTGACCGCGTGCGCCCGCAAGATCTGCGCCGGTCTGGTGGACGTCACGCATGCCGGCACGAACATCGTCGAGTTGTTGCCGCTGGGCCTGAGCAAGGCGGTCGGCCTGTCCCTGGCCGCGCGCAGGCTGGGCGTCAAGGCCGCCGACACCATCGCGTTCGGCGACATGCCCAACGACGTCACCATGTTCAAGTGGGCCGCCCACGGCGTGGCCATGGCCAACGCCCACACCGAACTGCTCGCCGTCGCGGACGAGGTGACCCTGTCCAACATGGACGACGGCGTCGCGGTGGTCCTGGAGCGGCTGTTCCCGGCCTGAGTCAGCCGACGGGTGGCCCGGCGGGCACCGAAACCTCCCGCGCCACGCGCACGTGGATCGGCCGCGAGGCGCCCACCCCGCAGACCAGCGCGCACCCGGACAACACCAGCATCAGCACGATCGGCACGGTCCACCCGCCCGTGGCCTGGTGCAGCGCCCCGGCGGCCAACGGCCCGAACGCGGCGAGCACGTAGCCGACCGCCTGCGCCATCCCGGACAATTGCGCGGCCGTGTTCGGATCCGGCGAGCGCAGCACGATCAGGGTCAGCGCGAGCGACACTGCGGCGCCCTGGCCCAAGCCCAGGATGGCCGCCCACGCCCACGCCCCGCCGGTGGGCGCGACCATCAGCCCCACATAGCCGACCACGATCAGGCCGACCGAGCCGAACACCAGCGGGCTCTGGTTGCGCATCCGACCGGCCAGGATCGACCCGACGAACGAGGCCGGGATCTGCACGAACGTGCTGAACGCGAAGATCGTCGCCGCG
The DNA here is from genome assembly GCF_042754445.1 of Embleya sp. NPDC059213. NCBI lineage: Bacteria > Bacillati > Actinomycetota > Actinomycetes > Kitasatosporales > Streptomycetaceae > Embleya > Embleya sp. NPDC059213. The sequence continues at coordinate 65,057 of NZ_JBHZAV010000014.1, read as the reverse complement.
GTGCCCTTGCTCATCCCGTTGTCGGTGAGGATGGTCGGCATCCAGGCGAGCAGTACGTAGAACAGCAACGACTGCAGGCCCATGAAGCCGGTCACCAGCCAGGCCAACGACGACTTCCACAGGCCCGGCACGTGCGGCATCGCGGCCGGGACACTCCCGCGCCGGCGGCGCACGTGCGGCAGCCAGACGGCCACCGCCACGAAGGCCAGGAGCGCCCAGACGCCGAGCGCCGGCTGCCAGCCGTGTCCGATGGTGTTCTCCAGCGGCACGGTCGCACCCGCCGACACGGCGGCGCCGAACACCATGGCGGCGCTGTACACGCCGATCATCGCCGCCGCCCGGTGCGGGAACTCGCGCTTGACCACGCCCGGCATCAGCACGTTGAGCACCGCGATCCCGGAACCGACCAGCGCGCCGCCCGCGAACAGCGCGGTCAGGTCCGGAACCACGCGCAGCAGGATGCCGAGGCCGACCACGACCAGCGCACCGAGCAGCACGAGTTCGGTGCCGTACCGGCGGGCCGCGAGCGGCGCGAGCGGCGAGATCAGGCCCAGGAACAGCACCGGTATCGCGGTGATCAGGCTGCCCGTGGTCGCGGACAGATGGAACACCTCGCGCAGTTCGCCCACCAGCGGGGACACGCTGGAGAGCCCGGCCCGCATGTTGAGCGCGATCAGCACGATGCCGGCGAGCAACAACGCGCCACCGGTCGCCCGGGCGGTGCCGCCGGCGACCTTGCCGGTCGGGGGTATGCGCAGCTCGGTCGTGCTCATGCGTCGTGCTCCCTGCGGTGGTGCTTCATCGGGTCGTGCAGCAGTGCGTCGAGGGCGAGCACGGCGGGTTCGAGAATGCGGCGCACGGCCGACTCGGCCGCGTCCGGATCGGCGGCCTCGATCGCCTCGGCCAGCGCCACGTGCAGGCCGTGCGACGCGTCCGGGAGGGTGCCGTCGCCGACCACCGTGCGAATGGCGCGCCACAACGAGTCGCTGAACCAGCGGTAGGTGGCGACCATCGCCGAGTTGTGCGACGCGATCGCGATCGCGGTGTGGAAGGCCACGTCCTGTTCGACCAGGTCGTCCAACTCGCCCTCGGCCGGCTCGCCCCGGTCGAAGTCGTGCGGCTCCGGGCTGTCCGCGCTGCCGTCCGCCGCGCCGCGACGGATCAGTGCGCGGCGGATCCGGTCCAGGTCCTCGGCGGTGCGGCGCTGGGCGGCGAGCCGGGCGGCCTCCACGTCCAGCGCACGGCGCATCTCGAAGATGTCCCGCAGGTCGGCGTGCTCGATCCGGCGGACCAGGTCGCCGGGGTCGGTGGTGGAGCGTACGTAGGTCCCGTCGCCCTGGCGCGACTCCAGCATCCCGGCGTGCACGAGCACGCGGATGGCCTCGCGCACGGTGTTCCGACCGACCCGCAGCCGTTCGGCGATCACGCTCTCGCTGGGAATGCGCGCGCCGACCGGCCAGGTGCCGGCGGTCAGTTGGGCGCGGAGCTGATCGATCGCATCGTCGACGAGGGAACGTCTACCGGCTGCCTGGAGCGACATGGACTCTCCCGAATTCGTGGGGTTGCCCAGTCATCCTACAAGTAGCTGCACAATGCATGCACCGGGGATCGCTCAGCGGCCCGTCGTCGCCGGGACGATCCGGAAGTCCCGCCGGAAGACCAGGTTGTGCAGGTCCGCGGCGGCGATCGCGCGCAGCGTGGGCAGTTCCTCGGCGGCGTCCTCGGGAGTGAACACGTTCAGCGGCCAGTCGCCGACCGTGCCGCCGCGCAGGTGCGGGTGGTGGAAACCGGCGCCGTAGTACGCCCGCAGGAGGATCGGCGCGAGGCCGGCCGCGCGTTGTCGCGGCCAGGACAGCTCCCAGACCGCCTCCAGGCCGCCGTCCCGCGCGGGTCGCACGCCGGTGGCGGTGCACTCGCCGGTGCCCAGCAGCAGATCGTGGTCCAGGTCCGCCAGGGCCCGGCGGGCGTGCGGGTCGAGCAGCGCGACGGCCGCGCGGAACAGCGCCTCCTTATCCGCACGCGAGACCGCGTCGCCGTGGGTGCCATCGCGCAGGTCCGCGAAGTGCCGAAGCAGAGCGCCGTTGTTCATCGGTTCCTCCGGGTGGGTCGGGCCGCGTGGTGGGTCGCCGCGTACGCGGTGCCCAGGCGGTGTCGAAAGCTCGGGTCGGTCAGGAAGGCGCCGTGGCCGGTGCCGGCGGGTTCGTGCAGTTCGACCGGGACACCGGCGGCGCGCAGTCGTCGGGCGTGGTCGCGCACGTCGTCCACGACCGGGTCCAACGCGCCGGCCGCGAGGATCGCGGGGGCGACCCCGGCGAGGTCGGCGGCCTCGCGCGGGGTGCTGTACAGCGCTCGCGCGCCGACGGCGGCCGGGTGGACCGACGCCTGTCCCCGGTACGCCCGCCAGGCCGAGCCGAGCGCGGCCCGGGACGGGAAGGCGGTGGGTCGGCTGCGGTAGGACTCGGCGCGGCGGTCCGGGTCGATCGGCGGGTAGGCGAGCAGTTGCGCGGTGAGCGGCCGGCCCCGGTCGCGCCGGACCAGTGCGGCGCAGGCGGCGATCGTGGCGCCCGCGCTGTCCCCACCGACCGAGAGCGGCTCGGCGCCGACCCGGTCACCGGCCCAGTCCAGCACGGTGAGCAGGTCGAGCAGGGCGGCGGGGTGCGGGTGTTCGGGGGCCAGCCGGTAGTCGACGCCGACCACCGTGGTCGAGGCGACCCGGGCCAGGTGGGCCAGCGCGGGCGCCCAGTCCTCGGTGCCCCCCGAGTGCCAACTCCCGCCGTGCGCCCAGACCAGGAGGCCGGCCGTGCCGGGGCCGCCGGCGAAGATCCGGACCGGGACGTCGTGGTCGGCACCGGGCAGGGTGATCGCCGGCGGCAGGGTGTCGAAGGCGGCGTGGGTCGCGGTCATGACGGATCTCCTCGGTCTGCTCGGCGGCACAGTGTCGAGACTCGCCCGGCCATCGCTCAGGTGGCCGAGCGCCCGGTCCGACGCGGGGCCAGGAACAGGCCCGCCAGCAGCGCGCCGAGCAGGACCAGGGCCGAGTCGACCAGGATCGCCACGCCGACCCCGGACAGGACCGCGTCGGGTCCGGTGCTGCCGAGCGAGTTCATCCGCGCGGTGGCGATCGCGCTCATGATCGGGATGCCCATCGTGATGCCCACCTGCTGGGTCATCGTGGCCAGACCGGTGGCCAGGCCCTGTTCGTCGTCCGGCAGGCCGGAGGTCGCGGTGATCATGAAGCCGACGATCATCAGCATGTTGCCCACACCGCCGACGAAGGTCGCCGCGAGCAGCAGCCAGATCCAGCCGCCCGAGCTGCCCAGGGCGACCAGCGACACGGTGGCCAGGGCCTGGACCACGCCGCCGGCGACGATCGTGGTGCGGGTGCCGAACCGGCCCACCACCCGGCCGCCGAGGGTACCGCCGAGGACCGTGCCGATGCCCAGCACGCCGAAGGCGAGCCCGGTGGCCAGCGGCGAGTAGTCCAGGACCTCCTGGAGGTAGAGCGTGAGCAGGAAGACCAGCGAGGTCTCGGTCACGAACGCGATCAGACCGGTGAGGTTGCCCCACAACACCGAGCGGCGCTTCATGATGCCGACCGGGACCAGCGGCGAGGCGGCGCGGCGCTCGATGAACCAGAAGGCGACCAGGAGCACGACGCCGGCGACCAGCGAGCCGAGCGTGCCGGCCTCGCCCCAGCCCTCGGCGCCCGCCTGGGTCAACCCGAAGACCAGGGCCAGCAGGCCGCCGGTGACCGCGATCGCACCGGGCACGTCGAGCCTGGGCCGGTGGGTCGGCCGGGCGTCGGTGATCACCGACGGCGCGAGAATCAACACCAACGCGGCCACCGGCACGTTGACGAAGAAGGCCCAGCGCCAGGACAACATGTCGGTCAGCAGGCCGCCCAGCACCGCGCCCGCGGTGAATCCGGCCGACATCAGCGCGCCGTTCAGGCCCAGCGCCCGGTCCCGCAGCGGCCCTTCCCGGAAGGCGGTGGTCAACAACGACAGACCCGCCGGAGTCACCGCCGCGGTGGCCAGTCCCTGGAGCACCCGGGCGGTCAGCAACATCTCGGGCGACGTGGCGAAGCCACCGAGCGCGGAGGAGGCGCCGAGCAGCGCCATCCCGCCCAGGAACAGTCGCTTGCGGCCGAACAGGTCCGCGACCCGGCCGAACAGCAGGGTGAAGCCGGCGGCGGTCAGCGCGAACGCGGTGGCCACCCATTGCAGGTTGTTCAGCGAGAAGCCGAGGCCCTCGCCGACCACGGGCAGGGCGACGTTCAGGATCGAGAAGTCCACCGCGATCATGAACTGGGCGCCGAGAAGGAGGGTGAGGATCAGCTTCTGCCGGCCGGTCATCGAGCTGCGCTCGGTGTCGGGTACGGCGGTGGGTGGGGCCGCGACCGGCCTGTCGGTGTGCTCGAGCGTGGACATGTGAATCTCCCGAGATGCTCTAACGGGTCTACTTTCCCGTTAAGATGCTCCGAAGGTAGCACGCTGGAACGACTTAATGGAACAGGAGTCCCGTTATGACCTCGGACGGTCTCGCCGGCGATCCCCCTCCCGGCTCCGCAGGCCATCCCCCGGCGCCGGGAGAGGGGCCGGCCGACCCCGGCACGGTCCGCCCCGGCGGGCGCACCGCCCGGGTCCGCGAGGCGGTGCTGCGCGCGGCCGGGGACGCCCTCGCCGAGCACGGCTTCGCCGGCCTGGACCTGGCCGACGTCGCGCAGCGGGCCGAGGTCGGCAAGACCACCGTCTACCGACGCTGGGGCAGCACCACCGCGCTCGTCGCCGACCTGCTCGTGGACATGGCCGAGAGCTCGGTCGCGCGCACCGAGACCGGCTCACTGCTCGGCGATCTGCGGGCCAACGCGCACTTGGTGCGCCGCACCCTCACCGACGAGCGGCAGGGCGCGCTGTTCAAGGCGGTGATCGCCGCGGCGACCTGCGACGCCCGCACCTCGGACGCGCTGCACGCGTTCTACGCCACCCGGATCAAGGAGTGGGCGCCGTGTGTGGAGGCCGCGATCACCCGCGGCGAGGCGCCGGCCGGAACGGACCCGCACGAGGTGATCCGGGCCGTGTCGGCGCCGCTGTACTACCGACTGCTGGCGAGCGGCGACCCATTGGACGAGGCGAGTGCGGAACTCGCCGCGACGGCCGCCGCCGCCGCGGCCCGGGCGGGGGCGTACGTGCGCTGACCGAACCGAGGCGCCGGCCCGTCGCGGGGTCGGCGCCGCGGGCACGTATGGTCGAGCGATGCGTTTGAGCACTGTGATCCTCCCGATCCACCGCTGGACCGAGGGCCGAAAGGTGTGGCGTCGCGCCGAAGACCTCGGGTTTCACGCCGCCTACACCTATGACCACCTGTCCTGGCGCAGCTTCCGCGAGCTTCCGTGGTTCGGGGCGATACCCACCCTCACCGCGGCCGCGACGGCCACCGAGCGGCTGCGGCTGGGCACCATGGTCACCTCGCCCAACTTCCGCCACCCGGTCACCCTGGCCAAGGACCTCGCCGCCATCGACGACATCAGCGACGGCCGGTTGATCGCGGGCATCGGCGCCGGCGGCACCGGCTTCGACGCCACCGCGCTGGGCCAACGGTCGTGGTCCCCCCGCGAGCGGGCCGACCGGCTCGCCGAGTTCGTCCCGCTGATGGATCGCCTGCTCAGCGAACCGGCGGTGACCCAGGAGGGCACCTACTACACCGCGCACGACGTGCGGATGATCCCGGCCGGCCGGCAACAGCCCCGGGTGCCGATGTACATCGCGGCGACCGGTCCCCGAGGCATGCGCCTGACCGCACGGCACGGCGAGGGCTGGATCACCTACGGCGACCCCCGCGGCCCCAAGGACGTCCCGGCCCAGGACTGCCCGGCCGTGATCGCCGAACAGCTCGCCCGCCTCTCCGACGTCTGCGCGGCCGAGGGCCGCAAGCCCGACGAGTTGGCGAAGGTGCTGCTGCAGGGCTCGACCCTGGAGCGACCGCTGGACTCGCTGGACGCGTTCGTCGACTACGCGGGCCGCTACCGCGAGCTGGGTATCACCGAACTGGTGCTGCACTGGCCGGTGCCGGACTCCGTCTTCGCGGCCGACCCGGTCGTCTTCGAACGCATCGCCACCGAGGGACTGCGCCAACTCGACTGAGCGATCCGGTCCCGCGCACCGGGCGCCCGGACACCGCGCCCGGCCCCGTGGACCCGACGAATCGTTTCTGAGCGAGGATGTACCCGTGACGATCACGAATCGCCCACGCCTAGTGGCCACCGACCTCGACGGCACCATCGTGCGCGACGACGGGTCCATCTCCGAACGCACCCTCGCCGCGCTGGAACTGGTCGAGTCCGCCGGCGCCGAGGTGGTCTTCGTGACCGGCCGTCCACCGCGCTGGATGAACCGCGTCGCCGAGGTCACCGGCCATCACGGCCTGGCCATCTGCGGCAACGGCGCGGTCGTGTACGACCTGCGCGCCGAGCGGATCGTGGGCACCCACACGATGGACGTGACCGCCGCCCGCAAGGTCACCGAGCTGCTTCGCGAGGCGGTGCCGGACGTGTGCTTCGCGGTGGAGACCGAGACCGGGTTCATGCACGAGCCGGACTACCCCGCGGTGGAGCGCGACGTGTCGATCGTGCACGCGGTCGGCCCGGTCGAGGAACTGTTGACCGGGCCGGTGCTCAAGCTGCTCGCCCGGCACCACAGCCTGGACCCGGACGTGTTCCTCGCGCTGGCCCGCGAACGGGCGGGCGCGTACGCGGAATTCACCCACTCCTCGGCGATCGCCCTGGTGGAGATCAGCGCCTTGGGCATCAGCAAGGCCAGTACCCTGGCCTGGTTCTGCGCGCAGCGCGGGATCCGTACCGAGGACGTGGTGGCGTTCGGCGACATGCCCAACGATCTGCCGCTGTTGGCCTGGGCCGGACAGGCGTACGCGGTGGCCAACGCGCACCCCGACGTGCTGGCCGCGGTGGCTCGGCACACCGGCAGCAATCAGGAGGACGGCGTCGCCCAGGTCCTGGAAAAGTTGTTCGGCTGAGTCGGGCCGGCGCCGGTCGGTATCGGTGTACGCACCGGCCGGCTCCTCGAACGCGTGACAACAAAAACACGCTTACGCGTGAAGGTTGCACAGTGTAGTTACTCGATTGCTTTCCGTGACATAGATTGGCGCCGTGTACACCCCCTCCCGGCCAGGGTCCCCACTGGCTGTGACGATCGACCGTTACCGGGTCGGCGAGGCTCTCTCGTTCCGGCCCATCGCCGAGGGCCTCCTCAACCGAGGCTACGAGGTCGTCACCACCAGGGGACGCTGGTTTCTCAAGCACTATCTGGACCAACGACCCGACACCATCCGCTTCCAGCACCACATCACCCAGCGGCTCGCCGTCTGCGGGATACCCGCGCTCCCGCCGGTGGCCGACCGGCGCGGGCGCACCGTGCTCACCTCGCGCGGCCGCTGGTTCGCGCTCTACCCCTGGGTGGAGGGCACCCACCGACGCGGCACCGAGCTCGACGCCCGGGGCTGTGCCCGGGTGGGTGCGCTGCTCGGCGGCGTGCACGTGACGTTGCCCAAGCTGCTCCCGCCTGTCCAACAACCGCTGCTGGTGCCCACCGCCGACCCGCACGAATCGTTGGCCACCGTCGAGCGCCTGCTCACCCGGATCCGCACCCGATCCGAGCCGAGCGCGTTCGACCGGCTCGCCGAACTGCGGCTGATCGAACGGCGCGCGATGTTGCTGCGGCACGCGCACCGACGGCCACGCGACCACGAGGCACCGCGCACCGGCTACGTGCACGGCGACTTCCACCCGCTGAACCTGCTGTATCAGGGCACCGAGCCGGTGGCGATCATCGACTGGGATCGGCTGGCGGCCCTGCCCGACACCGAGGAGCTGGTGCGGGCCGCGCTGATCTTCTTCACCGACCCGATCTCGGGCACCCTCGACCTCGATCGGGTCCGCGACTACGTGGCCGGCTACCGAGGCGTGGTCGACCCGGGACCCACCCAACTCGCCGCCGCCGTGCACCGACTGTGGTGGGAACGACTGAACGACTTCTGGATGCTCACCCGGCACTACCTCGAACACGACCCGCGCTGTGCCCCGCTGTTTCCCGCCTCCGCCGCACTGATCGTGTGGTGGACGATGGCCTACGACGAGGTCCTGAAGGCGTTCCTGGGCTGACGACCGACCCGGTACGCGAAAACCCGCAGGCGCCACGATTCGTGGCGCCCGCGGGTTCGCGGGCTCGGATCAGGGGGTCGTGCCGGTGCCCGGATTGCCCGGACCACTGCCACCGCCACCGACCGGGTCCGGCGGCTTCGTCCCGCCACCCTTGGTCGGTGTGGTGGACGTGGTCGGGCGCGTCGTCTCGGACGGCTTGGTCGGCGGGGGCGAGGTCGGCGGGTGCGTCTGGCCCGTGGTCGTCCCGCCCGGATCCCGCGTGTTGCCGAACGTCGGGTTCGAACGCCACGTCTGCGTCGGAGGGGACGTGACCGTACCCGACGTCGCCTTGCCCGCGTCGGGCTTGTTGCTCGTAGCCGGCTGGGCGACACCGTTGTCGCTCGTCGTGGCGGCGGGCGACTCCCGCTTCGTCGACGGACTGTCGCCGCCCCCGAACCCCTTGGCCAGGAACACCGCCCCGACCGCCACCAGGACCACCGCGAGCGCGGCCACCAGGAAGACCGGCAGCCTGCGCTTGGGCGGCGGGTCGTGCGGCAGGATCGGCAGCGGCCCGGTGCCGCCGTCGTTGGCGGACTGCCCGGGCAGCGTGCCGGTGCCGGGGTGCCCCGCGAGCGGCGGCATCGCGGCGGTGGCCTCGGCCGAGCCGGAGTGCGCCGAGCCCACCGCCGTACCCGCGGCGGCCTGGCTCCACGAACCGAACTCGGGCCGCGGCGCCTGCTGGGTCGGCACCCGCGGCGGAACCGCGACCGAGACCTGCTGACCGGCCAGCGCCCGGCGGATGTCCATCCGCATCTCGTCGGCGGTCTGGTACCGGTCGTCGGGGTTCTTCGCCAGCGCCTTCAACGCGATCGCGTCCAGGTGCGGAGGCACCCGCGGATCCATCATCGACGGCGGCCGGGGATCGTCCTGGACGTGCTGATACACCACCGACAGCGGCGTATCGCCGTTGAACGGCGGGCGCAGGGCCAGCAGTTCGTAGAGCAGGCAACCGCTGGAGTACAGGTCGCTGCGCGCGTCGACGGTCCGGCCCAGGGCCTGCTCCGGCGACAGGTACTGCGGCGTGCCCATGACCATGCCGGTCTGGGTCATCGTGGTCGCCGCGCTGTGCATCGCGCGGGCGATGCCGAAGTCCATCACCTTGACCGCGCCCGAGTTGGTGATGATCACGTTCGCGGGCTTGATGTCGCGGTGGATGATGCCGTGCCGGTGGCTGTACTCGAGCGCCTCCAGGATGCCCTCGGTGACCCGCAGGGCCTGCTCCAGCGGTATCGGGTTGCCCTCGCCGAGCAGTTCGCGCACCGTGCGGCCCTCGACGCACTCCATCACGATGAACGGCACCAGCTCTTCGCCGACCCGGTCCTCGCCCGTGTCGTAGACCGACACGATCGCGGGATGGTTCAGCGACGCCGCGTTCTGCGCCTCGCGGCCGAAACGCGAGCGGGCCACCGGGTCCTGCGCGAGGTCCGGGCGCAGCGTCTTGACCGCGACCGTGCGGCCCAGCCGTACGTCGTGGGCCATCAACACCTCGGCCATGCCGCCGCGACCGAGCTGGCGACCGAGTTCGTAGCGGCCGGATCCGACCGTCTTCACCTGTGTGCCGGACGCCTCGTGCTCGTCCGGTCCCTGCGGCGGGGTCATCGCTCCTCGCCCTGTGCGTCGGGGCGGCCCGCCCGGGGCCGCCGAACTGGGGCGATGGAGTCCGCCGCGTGCAGATCGGAGCGGAAAACACCACGGGAGCGGGGGAGCACGACGGTTCCAACGATCGGCCGGCCACAAAGGCACGCCGACTCGGACGTCAGGGTGGTGGCCGGGGACTCGGCGATCATCCTCGGCAGTCCCCTCACGTGGCGCCCGGGGGTGAACCCGCGCCGAAGTGCAGATGAAATGTGGTGCTTCCTCGGTTCAAGTCCCGAAACGATACCGGGATCGGTGGTACTCCCGGGTGAAGAGCCCATGGTAACGGGATTCCGGCACCCCGGCCGATGCCTTGGGCGGCTGCCGGCACCGGACCGCGCGATCGTGCCCGTCGCGAATCAGCGCAACATCAGGATCGACGCGAGCACGGCCAGCACACCCAGCACGGTCGCCGCGAACGCGGCACCCGCACCGCTCCTGCGACCGTAGGCTCCCGGCGCACTGTGCGCGCCCGCCGAGCGGGCCCTGGGCCCGAACCCGGACAACATCCGCACCCACGGCGGACCGCCGCCCGGCGGCCGCGTCGGCCGCTGCCCCATCGGCCCCGCCGACATCGCCGGTGCCGGCGGTCCCGGCGGCGGCGCCGGGACGCCGGCCCCGTAGAGCACCGAATCCCACACGTCCGCGGGCAGGATCCGGCGCACCGACTCGCGCATCCGCCCGGCGGTGTCGAAGCGCAGACGCGGGTCCTTGCGCAGCGCGTGCAACACCAGATCGTCCACCGCGCCGGGCACGTCGGGCCGGTACGCGGAGGGCGGGGTCGGCTCCTCGCGCATGTGCCGATACGCGATGTGCACGGCCGTACCGCCGTCGAACGGCGGCACCCCGACCAGCAGTTCGTGCAGCAGGCAGCCCACCGAATACAGGTCGCTGCGGGTGGACGCGGGATGGCCGAACGCCTGTTCGGGGGAGAAGTACTGCGGGGTGCCCATGATCCGACCGGGGTCGGTGAGCGCACCGTCGGTGACGAACAGCGCGCGGGCGATGCCGAAGTCCATCACCTTGACCTCGCCGCTCGGCGTGATCATCACGTTGACCGGCTTGATGTCGCGGTGCACCAGGCCGCGGTCGTGGCTGTACTCCAGCGCGTCGAGCACCTTCGCGGTGATCGCCAGGGCACGCGGCCACGGCACCGGGCCGTGCGCCTCCAGCAGATCGCGCAGGGTCAGGCCCTGGATCAGCTCCATCACGATCCACGGCACCAGCACGCCGTCCTCACCGGGATCGGCGCCGGTGTCGAACACGGAGACGATCGTGGGGTGGTTCAGCGCGGCGGCGTGCTCGGCCTCGCGGGCGAAGCGCGAGCGCGCGACGGTGTCCTCGGCCAGGTCGCTGCGCAGGCGTTTGACCGCGACGATGCGATCGAGCAACAGATCGTGCGCCTCGTGCACGACGGCCATGCCGCCACCGCCGATCCGGCGCCCGGTGCGATATCGCCCACCGCCGAAGACACGCCCGCTCGCCCGAGCCGGGTCCCCCGAAACGGTCACCGTCAGGCCGCCCTCCACGCCGCACGACTCGCGCACGCCCTCGGCCCGAGTCGACCTACCGAAAAGCGCTCCCGTCGCATCGCCGACAGCCTGTCAGAGACACGACGAGAGCGCAGCGGGTCGGTGCCATCGCGCACCGACCCGGGGTACGCCCCTACCGGAACGCTAGAGGTAGGGACCCGACTGGGTGTGTGGCGGTTCGCCCTGACCGCCCGGAGCCATGCCGGGCGGCAACGCCCGGCGCATCGTCTCCAGTTGTGCGCGCGCCGCCATCTGCTGCGCGAACAGCGCGGTCTGGATGCCGTGGAACAGGCCCTCCAGCCAGCCCACCAACTGTGCCTGGGCGATCCGCAGCTCGGACTCGCTGGGCACCGAATCGTGGGTGAACGGCAACGAGAGCCGATCCAGCTCCTCCACCAGCTCCGGCGCGAGCCCCTTCTCCAGCTCCTTGATCGAGCTGGCGTGGATCTCCTTGAGGCGTACCCGGCTCGCCTCGTCGAGAGGAGCCGCGCGCACCTCCTCCAAAAGCTGCTTGATCATGCTGCCGATGCGCATGACCTTCGCGGGTTGTTCGACCATGTCGGTCACCGCGAGTTCACCGCCCTCTTCACCGAGGCCGCCGCCGAGCGCCATGCCATCCGGCCCGACGATCACCACCTGCGGGTTTTCACCATTCGCTTCGTTGTTCGGCGTATCCATACATCTCATCCTAGGAGCGCCGGAGGGTTATCCCGTCCTGCTGCGCACCACCGCGCGCGATCGTGTCAAAAGCGCCGCGAGCAGGGCCGCGAGGATCGGCAGCACGATCAGCGCGAGACCCATCCGGGTCCATGGAATCACCAGTTCGGGAGCATGCAGCCGGCTCTTCGCGTCGGCCGGCATCGCGTCCCACAGCGCCGACTTCTGTCCTCGCCGCACGACCACCCCCGCCAGCACCCCGGCCGCCAGCCCCAGCGCGGTGCCCAGCAACGCGATCACCCCGCTCTGGAAGGCGGACAACCGGCGCCGCACGCTCGGCGGCGCGCCCACCGCGCCCAGGGTGGCCAGATCCTTCTGCGCGTCGGCCAGGGCCAGTCCGGTGGCCACGCCGGACGCGCCGACCGTGATCACCAGCGCGAACACCGCGAGCAGCAACATGCGCGCGTCGCTCGTCGGCTGGAAGCCCCGCTCGACGAAGACGAAGCTCTGTTCGGAGACCTTGGCCACCTGGTCCTCCAGCCGCTGCTTCTGCACGTCCGAGGGCGAACGCCCGGCGTCGTAGACCAGACCGGCCGGCTCGACCGCGGCCCCGAGCACCCGAGCCGCCTCGGGCGAGGCGAACATGCCCGACAGACCGAAGGGGCCTCGCACCGCCACGGCGGGCAGCCGGACACCGGGCGCATCCGCTGGAACCCGGTTCGGGGAGGACGGCCGGACCGGTCCGGTGACGACGAACGTCTCCTGCGCCTTGACCTCGACCATGCCGTCCGGCCCGACGTATCCGTCCTCGAACAGCACGACCCCGCCCCGGGACAACACCTCCACGGCGCGCGGGTCGTCCGCGCCGGTCAGCATGCGCAGCAGACTCGCGTCCCCGACGACCGATTGGAAGAAGCCGTTCTGGGACCGCGTCTCCAGCCGGCATCGCGGATCGTCGCGCCACCGCTGCCCGTCCTCGCCGCTGCGGGCCGGGCAGCGGGCCTCGGGCAACTTCTCCGGCTGATACGTGACGCACCGGCCCGCACCCGTACAGGGAGCGCCCACGGTGCCCAACACGCCGCCCTTCGCGTCGGGCAGGATCCGCTCCACGGCCTGCCGGACGTCCTCGGCCTGTGCGGCACTCACCCCCGTCTCACCCGGTATCCCGCTCATCGGTATCCGCCCGGGGAAGCCGATCAACACGTGGTTCTCCCGGGCATTGGGGTGGTACTTGTTGCGCTCGTCCGCGTTCTCGCTCGACCAGACCACCGCGATCACCACCGAACCCGCCACCGCGGCCATCACCGCGGCCATCGCGGGCGCGCTGCGCGGACGACTGCGGGCCGCGTCGCGCAGCGCCAACCGGGGTGTCAGCGGCAGGAATCGACCGAGCCTGGCCGTCGCACCGATCAGCGCCGGACAACACGCGACCAGGCCCAGTTCGGCCGCCACCACCCCGGCGATGATGATCGTGTCGTCCGCCCGATCCGCGCCGAACAACGCGACGCCCACCCCGAGCGCGGTGACCGCGGCCCCGATGAGCGGCAACACGCGCGAGCCGCGCCGCACCCCCCGACGCCCGGTCAACGAAGCGGCGATGTCCTCGCGGGAGGCCAGATAGGCCGGGACGAGCGCGGCGAGCACACCGACGGTGACGCCCACCGCCCCGATGCCGAGCAACTCCGGCGCTCGCACGTCGTAGCGACCGGACAGCGCGCCGGAGCGCTCGGCGATCCGCGTCCGGATCGCCGCCGCGACGCCCAGGCCCACCGCTGTGCCGAGCACGGCGCCGACCACGCCCAGGACCAGCCCGCCGCCGAGCACCACCGCGCCGATGTGCCGACGGCCGCCACCTGCAACCCCGATCAGCCCGAGTTCGCGTCGCTTGCGGCGGGCACCCACCGCGAAGGCCGGGCCGGCGAGCAGGATCATCTCCAGCAGACCCAGGCCCAGGCCGATGCCGCCGAGCCTGAGGGCCCGCGAGTCGGCCCACTGGCGCGGGCTGTCGAAGGTCCAATCCGCCCTGGCCGGCGGGTCCCGCAACACCGCGGCGGATCTGATCAACAGACCCTGCCGGTTGGCGGCCGACACCTTGGACCACGGCATGCCGCCCTGGACCCGGATCAGCGTGAAGTTGTCCATGCCGAAGACCCTGATCGCGCCCGGACGCGCGTGCATCTCGTCGATCAGGGCGCCCGGCGCGGCCATCACCAGGTGCTCGCGCAGGCGGCTCGGCAGCACGATCGTGCCGACGATGCGGAAGGTCTTGTTCGTGGTCTTCTCGGTCAGCGTGCCGCCGACCCGGTAGCCCGCGGATCGGCGCAACTCCTCGGTGACCACGACCTCGTCCGGGGCGCGGGGAGCCCGCCCCGCGCGTTGCACGACCATGCCCTTCGCGATCGGCGAGGTGTAGTCGAGTTCGCGGATCCGCACGTCGGTCCGGCCGTGCGCGGTGGACACCGCGCCGAAGGTGGAGCGGTCGACCAGCTTCTCGGTGACACCGGGGATCATCGAGGTCGGGTCGCGAGGCGGCGGCTCGGTCGGCTCCGCCTCGGCCTGCCCGGACCCGGCCGGTGGAAATTCCCCGTTCGCGTCCGCGGGCCGCCACTCGTCACCGGTCGGATCCTGGCGAATCGCGACCGAACGATTCCCGTTTTGGGAGTTCCCTCGCTCCGCGGTGTCCGACACCAGCGCGTCCGCCCGCCCCATCGAGCGGGAGATCACCTCGTCGGTGTCCAACTGCACGCTCCGCCAGGTCACATCGGCCGCGCTCATGCCCAGCACCGGGACCGCGATCATCGCGACGATCAGCGCGCTGCGGCCCTTGGCCCGCAGCGCGTCCCGACGGGCGATCCGCAGCGTCGCCCGCCACGAGCTCACGCTCATCGCGAACCGCCCCGGGACAGCAGCGACTCGGCGTCGGCCGAGGGGCCGGTGTCGTCCACGAGCCGACCGTCGCGCAGGAACACGATCCGGTCCGCCCAGGCCGCGTGCCGGGCCTCGTGGGTCACCAGGACCACCGCCGCGCCGGACTCGCAGCGCGCGCGTAACACCCGCAGCACCGCCTCGCCGGTGGTCGAGTCGAGCGCGCCGGTGGGCTCGTCGGCCAGCACCAACCGGCGCTCGCCCACCAACGCCCGGGCTATCGCCACCCGTTGTTGTTGGCCGCCGGACATGTCGTCGGGAAATCGCTCGCCGAAGTGTTGCAGGCCGACCTCGGTCAGCGCCTCGTGCGCGGCCTGCCGGGCCCGGCGGATCGACATGCCGTCGAGTTCGAGCGGCAGCGCGACGTTCTCCGCGGCGGTCAGCGCCGGCACCAGGTTGAGGTCCTGGAAGACGTAGCCGATGCTGCGTCTGCGCAGCGCGGCCATCCGGCGCCGATTGAGCCCGCCCAGCGGCCGGCCCTCGACCAGCACCTCGCCGTCGGTGGGCCGGTCCAGACCGCCCGCGAGCATCAACAGGGTCGACTTGCCCGAGCCGCTCGGTCCCATCACGGCGAGCATCTCGCCCGGTACGACGGCCAGATCCACCCCGGCCAGGGCTTCGACGCGGACGTCGCCCCGACCGTGGACGCGGCCCACCGACCGGAGTTCCAGTATCGGTTCCACAGTGCCCCCTGTAGCCGTGGTCATCGGCGCGCGCCGCGCCTGCGGACGGGTGTGGGCCGCTCGTCCGGCGCGGGCGCGGCCGGCTCCCGCTCGGCCGCCCGGCGGGCCAGCCGCGCCTCGCAGTGGTCGAGCCAGCGCACCTCGGCCTCCGCGTGGAAGATCAGTGATTCCAGGACGAGTTGCCACGCCATGTCGTCCTGGGCCGCGCGGGTCTTGAGCCGGGTGTAGTCCTGCAGCGCCCGCAGCGTGTGGGTGCGCTGTCCCTGGACCACCACCCCGACGTCGATGCCGGGAACGGTGACGGCCATCGCGAGCTTGATCGCGAGTTCGTCCCGCGGCGGGTTGGTCCGCGACACCGGCGCCTCGAACCACGCGCGCAGTTCGAGCCGACCTTCGTCGGTGATCCGGTAGAAGACGTGCCCTTCGTCGTCCTCGCCGTCCGGCGCGACCAGTCCGTCGCGGTCCAACCGGCCGAGTGTGGTGTAGACCTGACCGACGTTGAGCGGCCAGGTGGATCCGGTCCGGGCCTCGAACTCGCTCCGGAGCTGATAGCCGTAACGAGGGCCCTGATCGAGCAGTGCGAGCAGACCGTGCTTGATGGACATACCGAGTATGTATACCCGGTATGCTCGACGGCGCAAGACGGCACGCGGTCGGAAAGGTGGGTGCGAGGTGCCGGATCGGCCGGCGAACGGGCCAGTCGTCAGTTGTCGTTGGGGATTCCGACGCGGCAATTGAAGTCGAACGTGTACCGCTCGGTCTGCGCGTTGGCGACCGGTTGCAGAATCAGCAGTTGCACGACCCCGTTCACGTCGCCGAACAGTTGCGGCGGGATGCGCCAGGTGACCGCGATGCTCTGCTGGCGCGGGCCGCTGCCGGTGAAGTGCAGGATGTCCTGCGGATACACGAACACCTTCTCGTACACCCACTGGAAGACCACGTCCCCCGGGCCCGCCCCGTCCACGAGCACGGTCCCGAGGAACTCCACCTGATCGATGCCGTTGCAGCGCACCCAGGAGCCGTTCGCCCGGTCCGCGCCCAGCCGCACGTCGCTCACCCGGAACCGCTGGCCCAACGGCGGTGGCGGGGTCGGCGAGGCACCACCGGGGCCGGCCGTCGTGGGACCCCCGCTCGATCCGCCGGACGGTCCGCCCGGGGCCGAGGTGGCGGGCGGGTTGCCCGGTCGGTCGCCCGAGCCCGGGGAGTTCCCGGGCGGGGCGGTCACCGTCTCGGTCACCGTGACCGTGGGCACCGGGACCGGCTGCCCGTTCGTGGTCGGCGAACCGGCCGACGTGGGTGCGCCGCCGGTCGGCGCGGGGGTGCCCTCGATGCTCTGGTCCTGGGCGGGCAGTTGCGGCGGGATGTCCGCGGGTGTGGGTGCGGATCCGTTGTGGCGGGCCGGCATGCCGGGGCCGGAGCCGCAGATGTTGGTGAGCACCAGCAAGGTGATCAGGGTCAGCGCGATGATCGTCGGGCCCAGCGGTATGCGCCGGTGAAATCCGCCGATCGACCCCATCACGCCTCCTTCCCCACCACCGGTCGGACGTTCCCGGAAGGTACCGCCGCCTCGGGACGCGTCCTCGACGAGCCTGCACCCTTCATTCCCGATGCGCCAGACACACAGTCTGCCCGGCGGAACCGACGCCCGTCCCGCCGCTCAGTGTCCGCTCAGTGTCGTCGCGGCGCCGGGAAACACCGGATGAGCAGTCCACCGGCGCAGACGATACCGGCTCCTCCGAGGGCAATCAGAGTCAAATTCACAACGGATGGACCGGTTCTGGGCAGCGTGGGCGGCGCATCGAAGGCCCAAGGGGTGACAGGAGCGGAGGTGTCGGTCGAGCCGATCGGGTCGGACTCGATCAGATACCGCGCCACGACGCGCCCGCCGGAGCGCACGGCGTACACCCCGGGCCGATCGTCGCGGGTGATCTCCGCCCCCCAGGAACGGAGTTCGTCCAGGCCGTCGGTGCCGCCGGTGAGCAGGAGTTCCCGCTCGACGTCGAGCACCGCCCGGCCCGATTCGTCGGTCACCGGACGGGCGCCGTGGGCGGCCAGCCGGTCCAGGAGTCGATCCCACTCCTGTTGGGTGGGCGGATCGGTGACCGGGGCGGGCTTCGGCGGGCCGGTGGGCTCGGCCGGCGCGTGTCCGTGCACCGCCGGGTCGGGATGCAGTTCGGCCGTGCCCGGCGCCCGCCCGCGTGGGGAGGCGCCCGATTCCGCGTCGCCGGGCGGGGGCGTCACGGGCGGCGACCCGTCGGTCGGGGCGGGCGTCCCGGCACCGGTCGGCATCGACGCGCCGGCGATGACCGGGGCACCGGGGAGGGCAAGGGCCGCCGCGAGCACACACCCGGCAGCCAATCGACGCGCGAAGCCGCCGGGGGTAGGCATGTCGTCAGACTAAGGAATATCGACAAAAGACCCATCCAGCGACATTCGCCTCGGCGGACCGATCATCCGATTTTCATTCATCCGGCGGCAGGTCGCACCGACCCACCGCACGGACACCACCCGCGGCGACCCGCCGACCCCTCGGGACTCACGCCCGCCTGCGGGGACCCGCAGCCGCGACCCGCGTCCCGGCGGGTCAACGCACCTTCAGCAGCACCTTGCCGATGTGCCCGCTCTCCTCGACCACACGGTGCGCGTCGGCCGCCTCCGCCATCGGCATGATGCGGTCGACGATCGGCCGCACCCGCCCCGCGTCCAGGAGCGGCCACACGTGCTCGCGAACGGCCGCCACGATCGCGGACTTCTCCGTCGTCGGGCGGCCGCGCAGCGAGGTCGCCGCGATCGCGGCCCGCTTCGTCAGCAGCTTGCTCAGGTCCAGTTCGCCCCGAGCACCGCCCTGGAGGCCGATCACCACGAGTCGGCCGTTGACCGCGAGCGCGTCCACGTTGCGATCGAGGTACTTGGCACCCATGTTGTCCAGGATCACGTCCACCCCGGCCCCGTCGGTGGCCTCGCGGACCCGGGCCACGAAGTCCTCGTCCCGATAGTTGATCGTGACGTCGGCGCCCAGTTCGCGGCAGCGCGCCAGCTTGGCCGCCGATCCCGCGGTGGTGAACACCCGGGCGCCCGCGGCCGCGGCCAACTGGATCGCCATCGTGCCGATGCCGCTGGACCCGCCGTGCACCAGGAAGGTCTCGCCCTTGCGCAGATGGGCGACCATGAACACGTTCGACCAGACCGTGCAGACCACCTCGGGCAGCGCGGCGGCCGAGACCAGGTCCACCCCCTCGGGCACGGGCAGCAGTTGACCGGTGGGCACCCGGACCCGCTCGGCGTACCCGCCGCCCGCGAGCAGCGCGCACACCTCGTCGCCGACCGCCCAGCCGGACACCCCGGCGCCGACCTCGACGATCCGGCCGGAGGCCTCCAGGCCGGGATGGGGCGATGCGCCCGCGGGTGGATGGTAGAACCCCTGGCGCTGCAACAGGTCGGCCCGATTGACCGCCGACGCGGCCACCTCCATCAGCACCTCGCCGGGTTCGGGTTTCTCGTCCGGGACCTCGGTCCAGGTCAGTACCTCGGGTCCGCCCGGCTCGGCAATCGTGATCGCGTACATGGCATCCAGCCTATGAGTCGCCCGTTTTCGGCTGCGGTTTGTGCGATTTGATCACCACGAGTCGGTCACCCGCACCGAGCACCGCCGCCTCAGGGTCATCGTGCCGCAACGTACGGTGTCCGCGCACCACGGCCACCACCAGATCGCCGCATTCGCTCGGCGACTTGCCCGCCTCGCGCTTGTCGATCGGCCGCTCGACCAGATCCATGCCCTCGCCGTAGTGCATGAGGTCCTCCATCACCTCGCCGACGTTCGGGCTGAGCATCGAGAGCCCGAGCAGCCGACCCGCCGCGCTCGCGGTGGTGACCACCGAGTCGGCCCCGCTCTGCCGGATCAGCGGCGCGTTCTCGTCCTCGCGGACCGCGACCACGATCCAGGCCCGCCGATTCAACTGCCGTGCGGTCAGCGTGACCAGGGCGGCGGTGTCGTCCCGGTTGACCGAGACGATGATGTTCCGCGCCCGCTCCACCTCGGCCCGGCGCAGCACCTCGGCCCGGGTCGCGTCGCCGGAGACCACCACCAGCTTGTCGTCGTCGCTCGCCTCGGTGACCGCCTCGGGGTCCGAGTCGACGACGACGATGTTCTCGCGCGAGACGCCCTGTGCCATCAGCGTGTGCACCGCGCTGTACCCGGTCGTGCCGTATCCGACCAGGATCGTGTGGTCGCGCAACGTGGACCTCCAACGGTTGAGCCGCAGCAGCTCCCGTGTGCGCTCGGTGAGCACCTCCAGGGTCGTGCCGACCAGGATGATCAGGAAGATCACCCGCAGCGGGGTGATCAGGACGACGTTCACCAGCCGGGCGCTGTCACTCGCGGGGGTGATGTCGCCGTAGCCGGTCGTGGAGAGGGTGACCGTCGCGTAGTACACCGCGTCGAGCAGCGAGACGTGCTCGTCCACCGTGTCGCGGTAGCCGTCCCGATCCAGGTAGACCACCGCGATGGTGACCGCCAGCACCAGCAGCGCCATCCCGAACCGGCGCAACACCTGGACCAGCGGGCCGGGCCGGTCCTTGGGGATGTGTACGCTCGCGCCCGCCTGACCGGCCAAGCCCGCCGGTTCGTCGGTGTTCCGCTTGAGCGTCGGCAGCGGTCGGGCGAGCGAACCGCGCGGCCCGCGGCGATCGGCCGGCCGGTCGTCCGGAAAGCGCACGGTCTTCATCGCGGCGCCCCGAGCACCTCGACCCGATCACCCGCGCGCACGCCGCCCGGCGGCACCACCGCGATGCCGTCGGCGACCGCGAGCCCGCGCAACATCGCCGGGCCGGAGAAGGCCAGCGGGCGATCCGCGCGCATCGGCACCAGGCGGGTGTCGTGCGGGTGGCCGGCGATGTCGGCGCCGACCCGGATCCGGCGCGGGCGCGGTTCCGGGCGGCCGGAGAGTCGGCGCAGCAGCGGCACCGCGAGGGTGAGCATGCCGGCCACCGCGGCCAGCGGGTTGCCGGGCAGGCCGACCAGATAGCGGCCCGCGCCGGGGCGCTCGCCGGGCAGGTGGGCGAGCAACATCGGATGCCCGGGGCGGACCGCGACGCCGTCCACCAGGACGTCCGCCGCCAGCTCGGCGAGCAGCCGGTGCACGTGATCGCGCGGACCGTCGGCGGTGCCGCCGGTGGTGATCACCACGTCGGCGCGGGACGCGCTCACGTGTCCGCGCAGCGTGTCCGGGTTGTCCCCCACTCGGCGAACCCGCAACAGGTCGGCGCCGAGCGTACGCAACCACGGCGTGATCAGCGGGCCGAGCGCGTCCCGGATCCGCCCCTCCCGGGGCAACCCCGCGTCGAGCAACTCGTCGCCCAGCACCAGGAGTTCCACCCGGGGCCGGTCGACCACCACGAGTTCGTCGTAGCCGGAGGCGGCGGCCAGCCCGGTGACCCCGGGGGTGACCGTGGTGCCGGCCGGCAACAACTCGTCGCCGCGCCGGCATTCCTGGCCGCACGCGCGAATGTCGGTGCCCTGCTGGATGTGCACGTCGCCGAACAACGTGCGGCCCTCGACCCGGCTCTGTTCGCTGCGCAGCACGGCGGTGGCCCCGTGCGGGACCCGGGCGCCGGTGGCGATCTCGACCGCGTCCCCGTCCCGCATCACGCCGATCTCCGTACCGGCGTCACCCGCGAGCAGCCGCCCGCGCACCCGCCACGGCCCGGGGCCGGCGACCGCCCACCCGTCCATCGCCGAGGTGTCGAAGGAGGGCAGGTCGGTGAGCGCGACGATGGGCCGGGCCAGCACGTGGTCGCGGGCGTGGTGCAGCGTGCGCGAGACCGCGGGCAGCGCTCGCCCGGCCGCACGGGCGGTGGCGCGGGCCTCGGGCCAACCCAGCGCGTGCTGCGGGTGTGGCTCGGCACGCGGCATGGTCCGACTCTCCCCAGGGATCATCAGGCGCCCGGCTCGGCGCCCGGGCCGCGACGCTCGGCGAGGTCCTGTGCCTGGCGCAGTGCCTCGGCCACCGCCGCAGCACCGCCGCCCCGACTCGCCGCCGCGTAACCGACCAGGAAGGAGGTGAGCGGCGCGGCCGGTCGCTGTACGTTGTGCGCCGCCACCCGGGTCATGTCCAGCAGCGCCGTGATGTCCACGTCCAGTTCGATGCCCAGTTCCTGCTTGACCGCTTCGGTCCACTCTTCCAGGCCAGTCATGTCTCTCCTCTTCGGGGCTGTGTCCATCCTCCCCGACCGTGTACGCGCCTCGCGCACATCCGCCCAGGTGTCGCAGTCGAACACGGCGCCGGGCTCGGCCCGGATCCGGCGCACCGCGAGCGGCCCGACCACCCGGCGCAGCGGCGCCCCGGCCGGTTCGGCCAGGGTCGCGACGCCGGCCCGCAGGGCCGCACTGCGATAGGCGGCGAGCAGGATCTGGTCACGCCCGTCGGCGTCGACCGCGACCGCGCCCGCCGATCCGGGGTCCGCGTCCAGCACGGCCACCAGGCGCTCGATCAACTCGCCGGGCACGAACGGCAGATCGGCCGCGAGCAGGACGACCACCTCGGCCCGCACCAGCGGCAGTGCGGCGGCCAGCGCGGCCACCGGGCCGCCGCCGGGCGGTTCCTCGCGCACCCACACCACCGGGCGCCCGGTGGCTCGGCGCGGCCCGGCGACCACGATCCGCTCGGCCCCGGCGACCGCGGCGAGCACCCGGTCGAGCAACGAGACGCCCGCCACCAGCAGTCCGGGCTTGTCCGCGCCGGCCAGCCGACGGGCCGCGCCGCCGGCCAGGACGACCGCGTCGTAGCGGCTCACGTCGGTGCGTTCGCGGAGGTCGTGGACCAGCGGAAGAGCGTCATCCCGACGCTGGTCGCGAGGTTGTAGCTGGACACCCTGGGCCGCATCGGGATGGCCACGAGCAGGTCCGCGCGCTCGCGCAGCGCCGCCGAGACGCCGTGGCGCTCGGTGCCGAACGCCAGGATCGCGTCGTCCGGGATCTCGGTCGTGCGCAGGTCGACGCCCTCGGGGTCGAGCACCAGGATCGGTCCGGCCGGCAATGTCTCCGGGCCCACCCGCGCGACCGCGGTCGCGAAGTGCAGCCCCGCACTACCCCGGACCACGTGCGGGTGCCACGGGTCCAGGTCGCCGGTGGTGAGCACGGCGGCGACGCCGAAACCGGCGGCCAGCCGCACCACCGCGCCGACGTTGCCCAGGTTGCGCGGGTTCTCCAGGAGCACGATCGGCGCGGTTCGGGCCCGCCCCGACGCGAGGTCGGACTCGGGTCGACCGGCGAGTGCCACCACCCCGGTCCGGCCGGCGCGCGGGACCAGGTCGCGCAGGAACGGCTCGGACACCTCCTGCGCCGTCTCCTCCAGAAAACCGCCCACGTCGGCCGCGAGTTCGTCGGCCAGGGCCCGCACGGCCGCCCGGTCGGTGGTCACCACGAGTCTGATCTCGGCGCCGAACCGCACCGCGTGCTTGACCGCGTGGAAGCCGTCGAGCAGCACCGCCCCGGGCGAGGCGGCCCGCCACAGCGCGAGGGTCTGCATCTCGTGGGGGTTCATGACAGCAGCGTAGGACCTGTCCGAGCGGGTCCCGGACGCGCGGCGGCGGCATCGCGCCGCCGAGCGCCGGGGCCTTGTTCGAGCGGCCGGATCAGGCCCGGCCCGAGGCCGTGGCCACTCCCTCGAGTCCGTCGGAGGGGTCCGGGGCCGATGCTTTCGGGTCGACCGCGGCGGCCGGTTTCGCGGCGGCCGGCCTGCGGCGCAGCCGCGCCGTCAGCCGGGCGATCACCCGCGATCGGGTCCAGATCAGGAACGCGGTGGGCAGGAACAGCGCGTCGCCCACCGACATGGACGCGGAGAACGCGGGCAGGCCCAGCAGGATCGCGATGCCGATGTGCATGCCGATCAGAACCACGATCGCGGCGTACTTGACCCGCTTGGCGAACAGCATGAACACGAAGCCGACCTGGATGAACACCGTGAGGTAGCCGATCAGCACGCCCATCTCGGCGTTCTCGGCGAGCCGGTGGCTGAGCCCGGGCCACGGCGCGAAGTACTCCAGGTTCAGCACGTAGTGCATCGCCGTGCCGTCCTGCCAGTACGAGCCCTGCACCTTGTACAGCCCGGCCGCGCCGTAGATGAAGCACACCTCGGCGGCGATCACGAACAGCGCGCAGTTGTGCACGACGGTCACCAGGCCGGCCCGCACCTGCTCGACCTGCCGCGGCAATCGCCACAGCGCGCCGAAGGCGACCGCTATCCCGGGGACCCAGATCCATTGGCAGACGAACGCGAAGGAGAACTCGGGATCCGGAGTCCACGAATCGGCGCGACAGGTGGTGCCGAGCGCGACCATCGCGAGCAGCGCGACCAGCACGCCGACCTCGTGTCCGGGGCCGGTGCCGGGTCGGATTCCGGTGCGCCTGGCCCGGCGCGCGTCCAGCGACCAGACCCGTCCGCACGCGGTGAAGGCGAGGTAGATCGCCATCAGCAGCAGCACCGTGTCGCCGCCGTCGGTCATCAGGATGGACCGGCTGTTGAACGACACGACCATGATCGCGAACAGGATGCTCATCGCCCGGGTGTGCCACCCGAGCACGAACAGCGCGGAGATCACGATCGCCGCGAGGTAGACGCCCTCGAACCACAGGCGCGAGTCGCTCTCCAGGAGCAGGCTGACCCCGCCGATGCCGCCCAGCAACTCCCGGGCCATGTCCGGCGACCAGGCCGACTGGTCGCCCCAGATCTCCCGGCGGTTGAAGTACTCGCGGATCAGGCCGACCAGGAAGACCAGGCCGTAGCCGATCCGCAGCAGGGCCGACTGGTGCACGGCGAAGGTACGGGTGCTGACGGTGTCGAGGGTGCGCACCAGCCACGCGCCGACGGCGTCCTCCGCCCGGCGGTACACGCTCGCCGCGACGCGCGGCTGCGGCTCAGCGGAAGTCATCGGGCTTCGTCTCCCACCAGCCGAGCGTGCGGTACGCGGTTTCCGGCTCGGGCTTGCCGCCGGGCTTGCCGACCGGCGTGGTCGCGACCCGGATCCGGATGGATTCGAGCCTGCGGTCGGCTCCCGCGTCCTGGAAGCGGTGCACCACGATCCGGCGCAGGTAGCGCTGGGTCAGCGGGCCGCGGGTGCCGATCGCCGTCTCGTCCTTGGCCTCGTGCGCGTCGGTGTAGCTCGACCACGCGCGCCGGATCATGTTCTGGTCGGCCTTGCTGGGATAGGGATTGCCCCGGATGTGCTTCAGGTCGTCCCCGGTCAGGTCGGACCAGCCGGACTCGACGACGGTGCCGTCCGCGTTGCGCACCCGCGACTGGGCCTGCAGGCGGAAGTTCTCCGACATCGGATTGGGCGCGAACAGCGCCCAGTTCTGCTCGAAGTACGGATAGACCCAGGTGCCGGTCTCCTTGCGGTAGTCCTGGGACAGCGTGTTGCTGGGCGCGACGTGCAGGAACACGAAGAACACGTGGACCAGCGTCACCAGGATCGCGAGTATGGCGAACAGCGCGGAGATCGAACGCACCGCGGTCGAGCGGCGCTCGTCCGAGGGCACCGCCGTCTCGGTCGGTGTGTCGACGGGGGCGCGCTCCCCCGCCTGGGCCGGGATCCGGGCCGAGGCCGGGTCCGGTTCCGGCACCGGAGCTCGGTCCGCCGCGTCGGCGGTCGAGGTGCCCACCGCCGTCGTACCGGCCTGGGGGCCGGGCTGCGACCGATCCGCCGGTTGCCCGGGCGCCGCGTCGTCAGGCGACTGCATGCCTCTCCCGTGGTCGATGGGTCCGCCGGTCCGGACCCGTGCTGCCGGCACGCTACCGGGTCGAGTCCGCCGGACGTGTCGAAACCGCTGCCAACCACCCGGTCGGGACGGTTTCCGTGACCATAGAACGTGTTCTACTCTGAGCGCCGGTGCGATCCCGACCCCGCGGCGATGTCCGGCACGGGGGTGCGGACATGCCGGGCCGGGATCGCACCGTCACGGCCGACTCACAGGTCCAGCACGCCCTCGCGGTCGTACGCCCGGTAACGGCCGAGGAGTTCCTCGCGCCCCGCGTCGTCGAGCAACCGGTAGTCCGCGCCCCGCTCGGGCCGCCACCACACCTGTCCCGCCGCCCGAAAGCCCGCCCGACGCAGGCCGACCTTGTGCACCTTGTTGGTCGCGGTGGTGGGCACCTCGTCCACCACCCGGACGAACACCGGCGCCATCTTGGTGCCCAGATCCGGCTGCTCGGCCATGAACGCGGCGAACTCGCCCGGGTCGAACTCGGCCCCCTCGCGCACCTGTACGCACGCCATCACCTGGTCCCCGGTGACCGGATCCGGGACCCCGTACACCACCACGACCTCGAACGGGGCGAAGCGCGCGAGGATGCCCTCGATGCCCGCCACCGCCAGGTTCTCGCCGTCCACCCGCAACTTGTCGTCGGCGCGGGCGGCGAAGTAGAGGTATCCGGCCGCGTCCCGGTAGAAGTGGTCGCCCGTCCAGTACTGCCCGTCGCGCGCCCGGGCCGCCGACGCCTCCTCGTTGCGCCAGTACCCCTCGAATCCGTTGCGCCCGGTGTTGACCAACTCCCCGATCGCCGCGTCCCCGTTGACCAACCGACCCGCCGCGTCGAACTCGGCCCGCGCGCACTCCGCCCCGGTCGCCGGATCCAGCACCGCGGCGTGCTCGGGACACGGTCCGACGGCGCCCGCGGGCGTGCCCGGCCGCCAGTTGACGCTCATCCCGCCCTCCGAGGAGCCGTATCCCTCGGTGAGCGCACAGCCGAACCGGGCCTCGAAGCGCGCCATGTCCACCGCACCCGCCTCGGTGCCGAACCCGGCGCGCAGCGGGTTGTCCCGGTCGTCCGGCCGCTCCGGGGTGGCCAGCAGATAGGAGATCGCCCGGCCCACGTAGGTGAAGTAGGACGCGCCGTAACGACGGATGTCGGGCAGGAACGCGGACGCGGAGAAGCGCCGACGCAACGCGACCGCGCCGCCCGCCCGCAGCGCCGGCGACCAGTTCGCCATCAACGCGTTGCCGTGGAACATCGGCATGCAGATGTAGTTGACGTCGTCCGGCCCGAAGCCGAACTGCTCGGACAACACCGTCCCGGCACCCGCCAGCCGGCCCTGCGAGCAGACCACGCCCTTGGGCGCACCGGTGGACCCGGAGGTGAACACGATCAACAGGCGGTCGGCGGGGTCCGCGACCAGGGCGGGCAGCGCCGCGTCCGCGTACGGGCGCAGCAGTTCGTCGTACGCGGGGTCGTCGACCACCAGGATCCGCTCCGCCGGGATACCCAGGTCGAGCCCTTCGAGCAGCGGCAGATGCGCGCGCTCGGTGACGATCACCCCGCACTCGGCGTGCGTGATGTCGCGTGCCAGCTCGGCGCCGCGCCGAGTCGAGTTCACCCCCACCAGGGTGGCGCCCGCCACCGCCGCACCGGAGAGCCAGTGCGGGAACTCGGGCACGTTGTCGAGCAGGACGCCCACGTGCGGCTCGACCCCGCGCGGCAGCAGGTCGGTGAGCAGCGCCGCCCGCGCGGCGGCGGCCCGGGCCAGCTCGTGATGCGTCCAGGTTCGATCCTCGAAGTGGAGCCCGGTCCGTTGGTCGCCCCATTGGTGATGGACGAGTTCCGCGATCGTCACCATGCCGCACTCCCTCACCGAGATCCGCTCAGGCCGGATCTGATAGACCGTTAGATCTGATGCACCGTCATATTCTTTGCCCGCATTCTTGGCAAGATCAAGAAAAGTGTCACGGAGGTACGGGTATGAACTCGAACACCAGGCCGCTGCCGCCGGCCTCGGCCACCGCGCTCGCCGAGCTGATGGCCGGCACGCTGCCCGACCCCTCGACCGTGACCGCGGAGGCGCTGGACCTCGCGGATCGGGTCCGGGACCTGGTCGAGGCGGTGGTGTGGACGGACGTGGACGCGGCGGTGCGCGCGGACGCGGCCCGACGGGTCGCCGAACTGACCGAGTTGCTGAGCGCCGCCCGGCGCCCGCAGGCGGTGTCGCTCATCCGGTATCCGAACGGCCGACTGGAGCACCTGACCCAGATGGGCTCGGGACGGCTCAACCCGCAGGCGCCCAGGCTGATCTTCGAGGACGTGGAGCCCCGGCCGGACGCCGCCGCCGACCCGGAGTCGGTACAGATCCGCGCGCACTGCACGCTGACCGCGGCGCACGGCGGGCCGCCCGCCCGGGCGCACGGCGGGATCGTGGCGGTCGTCCTCGACCAGTTGCTCGGCGTCGCCGCGTCCGCGGCCGGCGCCCCCGGGCTGACCGCCGGGCTGGACATCCGCTACCGCCGGGCCACGCCCTACGACGTGCCGTTGGAGCTGACCGGGCGCTGGACCGGTCGCGAAGGCCGCAAGAGCTTCGCGACCGGTGAGATCCGCGCCGACGGCGAGGTGACCGCCGAGGCGACCGCGGTGTTCATCGCGGAACGCCGATCCTGACCGGTCCCGCGACCGGTCCGCGGGTCAGACCACCGCCGGGGCGGCCGTCGTCTCGCTGACCATCGGCCGTCCGGCGGCCTCCCAGGCCAGCATCCCGCCGTCGACGTTGACCGCGTCCCACCCCTGCTGCCCCAGATAGTGGGTCACCTGGGCGGACCGGCCGCCGACCCGGCACATCACGTATACGCGGGTGTCGTGCGGGACCTCGGCGATCCGCTCCAGGAGCGTGCTCATCGGGATGTGCCGGGCGCCGGCCACATGACCGGCGTCCCATTCGTGCACCTCCCGTACGTCCAAAACGAAGGCGTCGTCAGGGACCGCGGCGGCGGGCACGGCCGGCGGGGGCGACAGGTGCATCACATCTCCGGGAGTTCGGGCGTCCGGAACCCGTCCGGCCGCGCTCATCGCACATTGTCGACCATCGGCGCCGGGCACCCGCGCCTCGCACGAGCGAACGATCGAGTCCGCCGCGCCGGGCCGGGGGTCGCGGGTCAGGGGTCGACCAGCGTGCCGAGCACCTTCTCCTTCTCCGCGATGTCGTGCAGGAGCTGATCGGCCAGGTGCTCGAGCAACCCGTCCGGGTCGTTCGGGGCGAGCTGGAGCAGTTGCCCCATCGCGCCCTCCATGAGCTGATCGCGCAGACCCGACAGCTCGGCCCGCCGGTGGGTGAGCCAGGCCAGTCGGCTGCGCAGCCACTGCCCGCGACTCTCCGCGTCCGGCCCGGTCGCGCCCTGCGGGGAGGTGGCCCATTCGGTACCCAGGGCCAGCAGCTCGGTCACGTCACCGCGCGCGTAGGCGGCGTTCACCCGGGCGATGAAGGTGCCTCGGCGCTGCTTCTCCTCGGGATCCTGGACCAGGTCGGGGTGCGCCCGGCGGGCCAGCTCGCGAAAAAGTTTGCGTGCCTCGGCACCGGGACTGACCCGGTGCACCTCGGGCACCGGCATCGGCTCGTCGGCCGCCTCGCCGGCGCCGCCCGTCGCCCCGCCCGCACCGTCGAGGGCGCCCAGCAGCGAGTCCAGGTCCGGCATATCCGTGACCACACCACGCAACTCGACCGCGCGCCGGATGTCCGCCGGGTCGCCGGTGTGCGCCGCGATCGCCTCCGCGATCAGGGCGTCCAGCTCGTCGAGTCGCTCGTAGAGCGGTCCCAGCCGGCGGTGGTGCACGATCGCCAGGTTGTCCAGCTCGACCTGAAGGGTCGTCACATCCACTTCGTCGTCGAGCAGCGCCGTCTCTGCGGCGGCGACCTGTTGCTCCAACTCGGCGATTTCGGGGTCCGACCAGGGGGTCGGCGCGCTGACCTCGTCCATCACGTCCCTTGTGTGCTGTTCTGTTCCCGCGCGACACCGGCCGGCGGGCGCGTCTGCCGGACTTTGAAGATCAAATCACTCGCAACACCCCCCAGCAGCCTATGTGGTAGGGCAGCATGGTCAGGCCGTCCCTGGCCAGTCGATCCAACAAAGCAGTTGGCTAGAGGGGATAAGATCCAGCCATGCCGCCCGACACCGCACGCACCCGAGCCAAACTTCTCGACGCCGCCCGCGCGGAGTTCGCCGAGCACGGCATCGCCGGCGCCCGCGTCGACCGCATCGCCCTGCGCGCCGGGGTGAACAAGGAGCGCATCTACGCGTACTTCGGCAACAAGGAGCAGCTCTTCCAGCACGTGCTGACGGAGTCGCTCCAGGAGCTCAACACGGTCGTCACGATGCCCAACGACGACCCGGCCGAATACATCGCCCAGGTCTACGACTTCTACTGCGCCCGCCCGGAGCTGCTCCGGCTGCTGGTGTGGGAGGCGTTGTACTACGGCCACGACCCGGTTCCGGACGAGGAGCGGCGAGTCACGAGCTACGCCGCGAAACTTCAGGAGTTCGCCGATCATCTCGGCGTGAAGCCCTCGCCCGACGTCGCCCAACTGCTCTTCTCGCTCATCGGCGTCGCCGCCTGGCAACAGACGATGCCGCAGATGTCGCGGGTACTGCTGGGGGCCGACTCGGAATCCGAGGAGGCCCGGGCGAACCGGCGCAAGCACCTCATCGAGTTCACGCGAGCGTCCATCGCATCGATGAAGCAGTCCTAGGGCGCACGGCCGGATGAAGGGTCCACCCTTCATCCGGCATGCCCACGCGATACCGCTCTTCCCGCGGCTCCACCGGACGGCCCGCGAATTCCCGCACCGTCACCCGTATCCTTCGCAGCCCGACGCCACATCCGGTGGAGATCCCGCGCTGCTCGTCGGCGGGCAGGTCCGGGACCTGCCCGCCGACGTCCCGGCCGGCCGCCGCGCACGGCCGACCCGGGATCAGACCCCGGTCTCGGCGGGCAGCCGCCCCGACCGCACGGCCGCGAGCAGTTGTTCGTGATCGGCCTCGGTGCGATCCGCGTAGCGCACCGCGAACCGGGCGAACGCGTCGTCCAGCCGGTCGCTCTTGCCGCAATAACCCGCAAGCACCTTGGGGTCCACCGAGTGGCTGTGCGCGCGGGCCAACAGCGCGCCGGTCATCCGGGCGTAGTCGTCTATCTCGTGCGCGGCCAGCACGCTCGGGTCGATGCTCCCCTTCATATTGCGGAACCGGCGCACCATGTACGCCCGCCCGTCGATCGAGGTCCACCCGAGCAACGAATCGGTGCCGGCCTGCATCCACTTCTGGCCCACCACGACCCGACGCCCCTCGTGCTCGACGTGCGCGGGCGGCAGATACGGCGCCAGCGCCGAGGGCCGCGCCTCCTTCACCTGGAGCACCAGCGGCTCGTCGCCGTTGCCCAACAACAGCACCACGTAGGCCCGGGTGCCGACACTGCCGGTGCCCACCACCCGAAACGCCACGTCCTCGACCGCGAACCGGGCCAACAGCGGCCGACGTTCGGTGGAGAGCGTGTCCACATAACTCTCCAGGCCCGCCGCCACCGCGTGCGCGAGCGCGTCGTCCACCGCGGTGAGCACCGGCGGCTCCGGCACGAAGTGCCAGGTGCCGTCGGAGCGCCGCCGGGTCGCCTTGGCCGCGAACCGGGCGCTGGTGTTGCGCCGCGCCTTCGCGGTGACCTGGGCCAGCAGACCGGACAACTCGGCCGCGTCCGCGTGCGCCACCAGCGACTCGTCGGCGATCGCGTGCCACGCCTGCAACACCGGCATCCGGGCCAGCACCGACATCGTCCTGCGATACGAGGCCGCCGCGTCGAAGGCGGCCTTGTGGCACGCGTCCGCGTCCAGGCCGCCGACCCGGCCGGCCACCACGAGCGAGGCGGTCAGCCGCTTGAGGTCCCACTCCCACGGGCCCTGGACCGTCTCGTCGAAGTCGTTGAGGTCCATCACCAGCCGACCCTCGGCGGTGCCGAACACCCCGAAGTTCCCGGCGTGCGCGTCGCCGCAGATCTGCCCGGTCAATCCGGTGACCGGCTGCGCCGCGAGATCCGCCGCCATCAACCCGGCGGAGCCGCGCAGGAACGCGAACGGCGAGGCCGCCATGCGTGCGATCCGCAGCGGCACCAGATGATCGAGCCGCCCGATATTGGCCCGCTCGACGCTCTCCACCACGTCGGGCCGATCCACCGCGGGTTCGAAGTTCGCGTGCGCGGCCCGCGACACCCGCTCGCGCAGGCCCTTGCCCAGCGCCTTCGACGCCACATCAGACCTGTCCCGAAAACCCGGAACGGTGAATTCCCGCCCCACCGAAGTCCCCGACATGTACCGATCCTCCTCCGGAGCCTGTGCCCGGCCCACACCCAGAGACGACCGGACCGGCAAGCAGTCCGGACGCACGGACATACAGAAAGGCCCCAGGTCGATGACCTGGGGCCTTTGCTCGGTGCGCGAGGGGGGAGTTGAACCCCCACGCCCTTTCGGGCACTGGAACCTGAATCCAGCGCGTCTGCCTATTCCGCCACCCGCGCGAGCAATCAAAGATTAGCACGGGCCCAAGGTCCGATACGAATCCATACCCGCAGGCCCCACCGCTCACACCATGAGCATCCGTATGGACACCCTGAGCAACCAACGGTTCATCTTTGTGGACCGGGATCCCCACGACCCCCGCCTCTCCGGCATGCTTGCCCTGCACCGTACGGTGAACGGGCTTCGACCCCGGCCACGCACACGGTCGCGGCACAACTACTGCAAGCGAGCCACGGAGGAGCCAACAGGGTGTAGGAATCCCTGTGAAAGCCAACACTCCTTACAGTGGCCACGGTAGGGAACCGCGCCCGTTTCCCACGCGTGGATACGATCAGTGAGCAGACTGTAGGACCGGACCGGCCGATCGCGTACGGAAGGAGGTGCCCGTGGGTCCCCTGAAGAAGTTCGAGCAACGGCTTGAGGGCCTGGTCAACGGCGCCTTCGCCAAGGCGTTCAAGTCGGATGTCCAGCCCGTCGAGATCGCCAGCGCGCTCAAGCGCGAGTGCGACAACAACGCGACGATCTGGAACCGCGACCGAACCATGGTCCCGAACGACTTCGTCGTCGAGCTCGGCCAACACGACTATGAGCGCCTGAGCCCGTACGTGCAGCAACTCGGCGGCGAGCTGGCGACCGTGGTGCGGGACTATGCGCAACAACAGCGCTATTCCTTCATCGGTCCGGTCGAGGTCCACTTCGAGCATGCCGACGACCTCGACACGGGTCTGTACCGTGTGCGTAGTCAGGCGCTCGCGGGCAGTCAGTCGCACCATGAACAACAACAGCCCCCACAACAACCGCCCTTCCCGGGCGGGGGGCCGCAACCGGAGCAGCCACCACAGGGTTATGGATACGGTCGACCCGGCGGGCCACCCCCGCCCGGGGTGCCCGCGCCACCACCCTTCGGCCCGCCCGGAACCCCGGGAACGCCGACGCCTCCCCGGCCGCAGCCGGGGGAGCAGGGCGCCTACGGTCAGAATCCGCCGCCGGCACCACGGCTGCGAACCTGGCTGGAGGTCAACGGGGTGCGTCACGAGCTCACTGCCCCGGTCGTGAAGTTGGGCCGCAGCACCGATGTGGAAGTTCGCGTGGACGATCCGAGCGTCTCGCGACACCACGCCGAGATCCGCATCGGCGCTCCGGCGTCGATCACGGACCTCGGTTCGACCAACGGGATCGTCGTCGACGGCCAGCACTGTCAGCGTGCAGGCCTGCGAGACGGATCGCGCATCGTGCTCGGCAGCACCACTGTCGTGTTCCGCCAAGCCGAGGGGTGACAACGGGCGCATGTCTGAGCTGACCCTCACCGTTATGCGGTTGGGTTTCCTCGCTGTGCTGTGGTTGTTCGTGATCGTCGCCGTACAGGTGATCCGTAGCGACCTCTTCGGCACACGCGTGACCCAACGACCCGCGCGGCGCAGAACCGCCGCGCCCGCCGCCGGTGGAGGAGGTGCCGCTCCGCCTCAGCAGGCGCAGCCGGCCCCGCCCCCGCAGCGGCAACAGGCCCGGCCTCGCCGCGGCCAGCGCAACAATCCCAGCAAGCTGGTGATCACCGAGGGCTCGCTGACCGGCACGACGATAAATCTGACGGACCAGCAGATCACCATCGGCCGGGCCCACGATTCGACCATCGTGCTCGACGACGACTACGCGTCGAGTCGGCACGCCCGCATCTACCCTGCGCCCGACGGCAGCTGGGTGGTCGAAGACCTCGGGTCGACGAACGGTACCTACTTGGACCGTACGCGCCTGACCGGTCCGACCCCCGTGCCACTCGGAGCGCCGATCCGTATCGGCAAGACCGTTATCGAGCTGCGCAGGTAGCCTGAATGAGCCTCTCTCTCCGCTTCGCCGCCGGATCCCACAAGGGCATGATCCGAGAAGGCAACGAGGACTCCGGCTACGCCGGACCTCGCCTGCTCGCGGTCGCCGACGGCATGGGCGGGCAGGCAGCGGGCGAAGTCGCCAGCTCCGAAGTCCTGTCCACCATCGTCGAACTCGACGAGGACGTGCCCGGAGCCGACCTGCTGGACGCGCTGCGTTCGGCGGTCGATCGCGCCAACGACCGACTGCGTGTGATGGTCGACGACGATCCCCAGCTCGAAGGCATGGGGACCACGTTGACCGCGCTGTTGTGGACGGGGAGCCGACTCGGCCTCGCCCACATCGGCGACTCCCGTGCCTACCTCCTGCGTGACGGCGCCCTGGAACAGATCACCCAGGACCACACCTGGGTGCAGCGCCTGGTCGACGAGGGCCGCATCACCGAGGAGGAAGCCGACCACCATCCGCAGCGCTCGCTGCTGATGCGGGCCCTGGACGGGCGCGGCCACGTCGAGCCGGACCTGTCCGTGCGCGAGGCCCGGCCCGGCGATCGTTACCTGATCTGCAGCGACGGCCTGTCCGGGGTGGTCAGTCGGGAGACGATGGAGGGCACCCTCCTGACCTACGGCAACCCCGGCGACGCGGTGCAGGAGCTGATCCAGCTCGCGCTGCGCGGCGGCGGCCCGGACAACATCACCTGCATCGTCGCGGACGTGGTGGACCCGGCCGATCAGCCCTCGGACAGCCCGATCGTGGTCGGCGCGGTGGCCAGCGTGGTGGACGACACCACGACGCTGCCGACCACCCCGGCGTCCCGGGCCCGGGAGTTGACCGCCGGCGAGTACGAGACCGAGGCCCTGGTCTCCGAGCCGGGCAGTCGGCGCAAGCCCAAGCCGAAGTCCACGCTGCGCCGGACGCTCCCGATCTGGGGCGGCATCGCGGTGCTCGTGGCGGCGGTCGGCGGCGCGTACTACTGGACGCAGACCCAATACTTCGTGGCCGACAAAGGAGACCACGTCGCGATCTATCGGGGCATCGACTCGAAGATCCTGGGTCTCAACCTCGCGAGCACCTACCAGAGCTACGACGACCTGAAGCTCACCATGATCGGCCAGCCCAACCGGGACGCGGTCAACAGCACGCTCGACGCGGCCAGCCTGACCGAGGCCCGGCACACCATCGACCGGCTCAGGCGGCAGGCCGACGTGTGTCGCAAGGCGTATGCGAGCGAGGACGCGAAGAAGGCGGCGGAGGGCACCCCCGGCGCCCAACCGGCGGGCAGCGTGAACCTGTTCCCGCAGCAGAACCCGGGCCTGCCGGCCACGCTGAACAGCAACGCGCCGGGCGCCAAACACACGCCGACCACCGCGTCCCGAAGCACCCGGAGCTCGTCGACCTCGTCGGCCGACCCGGGGTCCAAGGGCAGAGGCAGCTCGACGACGAGTCCGACCGCACCGGCGAGTTCGGCCCCGCCGAGTACCTCGCCGCCCGCCGCGGTGCCGGAGGCGCCCGGAACGGGGCTCTCCGCCGAAGAGGCCGACCTGGCCAAGCAGTGCTATCCGCGACCGCCCGGAACCACCGGAACAAACTGAGGGGAGCGCCGTGAGCAACACGACGATCACCCCCCAAGCCGCACCGAATCGCCGCAACACCGAGTTGATGATGCTCGGCTTCGCGGTGCTGGTGCCGATGCTGGCTTATGCCAACGTGGGACTGGCGGGGGACGGGTCACTGCCGGTGGGGAGCCTGGTCAAGTACGGGTTCGGCCTCGGCGTCTTCGCGGGCCTCGCCCACCTGCTGGTGCGCAAGTTCGCGCCGTATGCCGACCCGCTGCTGCTGCCGTTGGCGACCTTCCTCAACGGCATGGGCCTGATGTTCATCAATCGGCTCGACCTGGACATCGTCAAGGGGATCGGCCTCCCCAACAACGTCAAGGGCACCGCGGCGGCCACGTCCCAGCTCATGTACTCGGCGATCGGCATCGCGCTGTTCGCGGTGGTCGTGGTGATCCTGAAGGACCACCGGCTGTTGCAGCGCTACACCTACTCGTTCATGGCGCTCGCGCTGGTCCTGTTGGTGTCGCCGATCCCGTTCCCGGGCGACATGTACGGCGCCAAGATCTGGATCCGGCTCGGCCCGTTCAACTTCCAGCCCGGCGAGTTCACCAAGATCGTGCTGACGATCTTCTTCGCGGGCTACCTGATGGCCAAGCGGGACGCGCTCGCGCTGGCCAGCCGCAAGGTGATGGGCCTGTACTTCCCCCGCGGTCGGGACATGGGCCCGATCGTGGTGGTCTGGCTGCTGAGCATCCTGATCCTGGTCTTCGAGCGCGACCTGGGCACCTCGCTGCTGTTCTTCGGCCTGTTCGTGGTGATGCTCTACGTCGCCACCGAGCGCACCAGTTGGCTGCTGTTCGGCGTGATCATGGCGGTCGGCGGCGCGACCATCGTCGGCACCTTCGAGCCGCACGTGCACGACCGCGTGGCGGCCTGGCTGGACCCGCTGGCGGTCTACAACGGCGACGGCTCGGTGCAGTCCGAGCAGCTCGCCCAGGCGCTGTTCGGCTACGGCACCGGCGGCCTGCTGGGTACCGGCCTCAACCAGGGCCACCCGACCGAGATCGGCTTCGCCGCACGCAGCGACTTCATCCTCACCACGGTCGGCGAAGAGCTGGGCCTGGCCGGGATGATGGCCATCTTCATGGTGTACGCGCTGCTGATCGAGCGTGGTCTGCGTACCTCGCTGGCCGCCCGCGACCCGTTCGGCAAGCTGCTCGCGGCCGGCCTCTCGGTCTCCATCGCGCTCCAGGTCTTCGTGGTCGCGGGCGGCGTGACCGGCCTGATCCCGCTGACCGGCATGACGATGCCCTTCCTCGCGCAGGGTGGTTCGTCCGTGATCACCAACTGGGCCCTGGTCGCGATCCTGATCCGGATCAGCGACACGGCCCGGCGACCCGCGCCGCCGGCGGGCGCGTTCGACCCGAGCGAAGGCGTCGCGCCGCGGCGCGGCTCGCACGCCTCGGGCCGGAGCAACACCCCCGCCGCCGGCTCCACCCCGCCGCCGCCGAGCTCGACGCCGGCCGAGGGCTCCGCCTCTCCCGAGGCGCTGACCGTGGCGGGCGGAGTGCCCGCCGCACCGGGTGGGCCGGCGCCCTCGGGCGGGTCCCCGACACCACCCAGACCATTCGTTCCCCCGCCGAACCCCGGCGGCGGAACGCCATACGGCCCACCGGGCCAGAGCGGCCCCGGCGGGCAGCAATCATGACGGCCGCCGCAACGCACGCCCAGGGGAGGGACATACCGTGAACAAGCCTTTGAGGCGGGTCTCCGTCTTCTGCCTGATCCTGGTCGCGGCGCTGATGCTGCGGGCCAACTGGGTCCAGGTCGTCAAGGCCGACGACTACTCGAACAACAAGCACAACAAGCGCGCCGCGTACGAGAAGTACTCCCATCCGCGCGGTGACTTCCTGGTCGAGGGCAAGCCGATCACCAGCTCGGTCAAGACCGACGACCGACAGTTCGAATACCTGCGCAAGTACGAATTCGGCCCGATGTACGCGCCGATCACCGGCTTCATCTCGCCCTTCGTCGGCAGCAATCTGCTGGAGAACCTCGAGGACGACATCCTCAGCGGCAAGGACAGCCGGCTGTTCGTGCGCAAGGTGCTCGACACCGTGACGAACAAGGGCACCCGGGGCGGCAACGTCGCACTGACCATCAACGCCAAGGCGCAGGAGGCCGCGTTCAACGGCCTCGACGGCAAGACCGGCGCCGCGGTCGCGATCGACCCCGACACCGGCAAGGTGCTCGCGATGGCCAGCACGCCGTCCTACGACCCCAACGCGCTGGCCTCCAACGACCGCAACGCGGCGTCGAAGGCGTACGACGAGTTGACCTACGACAAGAACAAGAAGGACGACAAGTTCGACCCGAAGAAGCCGATGGACAACCGGGCGATCCGGTACACCTACGCACCGGGCTCGACCTTCAAGTTGGTCACCGCCGCGGCGGCGCTGTCCTCGGGTCAGTTCAAGCCGGACACCGTGCCGAACGTCCCGCTCCAGGGCGGCAAGCTGTTCTACCCGAACTCGACCCAGTTCCTCCCGGACTCGCACCCGGAGGAATGCGCCGGCGCGACGATGCAGAAGGCTCTCGAGCTGTCCTGCAACACCGTGTTCGCCAGCGTCGGCCAGCAGTTGTCCCAGGAGAAGGTCAAGGCGCAGGCCGACGCGTTCGGCTTCAACAACTTCGGCAAGGGCACCACCCAGAACCCGCTCGACATCCCGAGCCGGGTCTCGCCCAGCGTATTCCCGGCCGGCCTGGACACAGGCCAGCTCATGCGCTCGTCGATCGGCCAGGACAGCGTTGCCTCGACCCCGATGCAGATGGCCATGGTCGTCGCCGGGATCGTGAACAACGGCAAGGTGATGAAGCCCTACCTCGTGGACGAGTTGCGCGCGCAGAACCTCTCGGTGCTGGAGAAGACCCAGCCGCAGGTGGCCAGTCAGGCGGTCACCCCCGAGGTCGCGCAGATGCTCCAGGACATGATGAAGGGCGTCGTCGAGAACGGCACCGGCAAGGCCGCCAAGATTCCCGGGGTCACCGTCGGTGGCAAGACCGGCACCGCGCAGCGCGGCGTCAAGAACAGCGAACCGCCCTACGCGTGGTTCGTCTCCTACGCCAAGGGCGCCGACGGCAAGAAGGTCGCCGTCGCGGTCGTGGTCGAGGACAGTGACGCCGAGCGCAACGAGGTCAGCGGCAGCAGCCTCGCCGCTCCGATCGCCAAGGCAATGATGGAAGCCGTGGTCAAGAAGTGAGCCATGGCCCGCGATCACACCGTTAGAGACTCCGACCACTACTGCAATCAGATACCGACGTGTCCTCGTGACTCGGGTGTGGCGACCCCCCGGGCCGTCACACCGGTACCGTGTCGGAGAACGTGCCGGACCGGTCGGGCAACCGCCCCGGTCTCGGCCGGCCGAAGACCGAAGGCCGTGGACCGGTAAGGGAAGGGCTGGAAGTTATGGAAGAGCCGCGTCGCCTCGGCGACCGGTACGAGATCGGCGCGGTCCTCGGCCGTGGTGGCATGGCCGAGGTTTACATGGGCCGTGACATTCGTCTGGGACGCAGTGTGGCGGTCAAGACACTGCGCGCCGATCTCGCCCGTGACCCTACGTTCCAGGCCCGGTTCCGACGCGAGGCGCAATCCGCCGCCTCGCTGAACCACCCGGCGATCGTCGCGGTCTACGACACCGGTGAGGACTACATCGACGGGATCTCGATCCCGTACATCGTGATGGAGTACGTGGACGGCTCGACGCTGCGCGAGCTGTTGCACTCCGGCCGCCGATTGTTGCCGGAACGGGCGCTGGAGATGACGGCCGGCGTGCTCCAGGCCCTGGAGTACAGCCACCGCAACGGCATCATCCACCGCGACATCAAGCCCGCCAACGTCATGCTGACGCGGCAGGGCACGGTCAAGGTGATGGACTTCGGCATCGCCCGGTCCATGGCCGACAACGGCATGACGATGACCCAGACCGCGGCCGTGATCGGCACCGCCCAGTACCTCTCCCCGGAGCAGGCCCGCGGCGAGACCGTGGACGCCCGCACCGACCTGTACTCCACCGGCTGCCTGCTCTACGAACTGCTCACCGAACGGCCGCCGTTCATCGGCGACTCGCCGGTCGCGGTGGCCTATCAGCACGTCCGCGAGGACCCGCTGCCGCCGAGCACGTTCGATCCGGAGGTCTCGCCGACGATCGACTCGATCGTGCTCAAGTCGCTGGCGAAGAACCCGGACAACCGGTACCAGAGCGCCGACGAGATGCGGGCCGACATCGAGCGGGCCCTGCACGGGCTCCCGGTGGGCGCGCCGAGCGTGATGGCCGCGCCGATGGGGGCCGACCCGGCGACGCAGTACCTGCCGCCGACCGCGGGCGGGGCGACCCAGGTCATCCCGGCGCACGGTCGCGGACCGAACACCGGTCAGTACGAACTCGACGACAACGATCGCCGCCGGGACGAGCCCAGGAAGTCCCGGGGCGGCGCCTGGATCCTGCTCGCCCTGGCCTGTGTCGCCGTCCTGATCGCCGCGTTCTTCGTGGGCAAGACCCTGATGGGCGACGGCGAGGACAAGTCGGCGAGCGCGCCGAGCCTGATCGGCAAGAACCTCGAGGAAGCTCGCACGGCGGCGCAGAACGCCGACTTCAAGGTCAACATGAACGACGACCCGAGCAAGTGTCCGACCGGCGCCACCGGGACGAAGGGGAACATCTGCAAGCAGACCCCCGAGGCCGGGGCGAGTGCCAAGAAGGGCGACACGATCCAGGTCTGGGCCTTCGGCGGCCCGAAGAAGGCCACCGTGCCCACCGGCCTCAAGGGCTTGTCCGAGGAAGAGGCCACGGCCAAGCTCAAGGCCGCGAACCTGGTGGGTGTACCGCAGCGCAGCCAGACGCTGACCAACTGCCAGCGCGACACGGTGTGTTCGACCAGCCCCGATGCCGGCCAGGAGCTGAACGAGGGCGACCAGGTCACCCTGAACATCTTCAGCGGCAAGCCCCAGCACGACATGCCGAACGTGGTCGGCGCCTCGTACGAGGACGCCAAGGTCCAGCTCGAGAACCTGCAGCTCAAGGTCACCAAGTCCGACCAGTACAGCGCGGACAAGCCGGTGGGCACCGTGATCAAGCAGAGCCAGACCGCAGGCTCGAAGATCACCGAGGGCAACGGGGTCAACCTGACCGTCTCCAAGGGCCCGCAGCCGGTCAACACCTCGCCACCGCCGACCAACTCGACGGGCTCCCCCGGCGGCAACCCCGGCACCACCCCGCCCCCGTCCGGCGACAACCGCGGTGGCGGCAACCCGATCATGGGCGGCGACCTCCGCGGCGGCCACGGCGGCCTGCCCGACTGACCCGCAGCGCCGAGTCACCCACGCCGACGCCGAAGGCCCCGGAAGCAACCGCTCCCGGGGCCTTCGGCGTTGCCGACCCCATCCGTCGCACCGATCGCCGCGCGTGCCGTCGATCGGGGCCTGACCGGGGGTTTCGGTATTGGTCGGTGCCTCGGTGCACCTGTTATTGTCGAGCCCAACCCGACCGCGGCGCCCCAGGCGTGCGGACAGGTGCACGAACGTCACTCGCAGGACGGAGAGGCCACGCTGATGAAGAAGCTGATCCTGGTGGCTTTGGCTGCTGTAGGTGGCCTGTTGGTCTACCGCCAGATCCAGGCGGATCGGGCCGAGCAGGATCTGTGGACCGAGGCGACGGACGCGGTTCCGGCGGGCACTGCCACTCGCTGAGCAGATCCTGTGGGAGATCCCGCAGAGGCTTGAACCCGCCCGGGGAAACGCGCGTTTCACGTGAAACGTCCGTTTCCTCGGGTGAGGTGTCGTCCACGCCGAACCGGATTACCGGTAATCTGGTGCGGACACCGAGGGGCCTTAGCTCAGCTGGTAGAGCGCTGCCTTTGCAAGGCAGATGTCAGGGGTTCGACTCCCCTAGGCTCCACAACCGTTGGACCGCGACACGACGAAGGGCCCGGCGCACCATCCGGTGCGCCGGGCCCTTCGTCGTGCGGTGCGCCGGTCAGTCGGTCTTCGGCGCCGTCGAACGGAACTCGTCCTCGGCCGGCTTGACCTCGTTGTGCGTCGAACCGGCCGGCCGCCGGATGGTCGCCGTCTCCGGCGGCATGGTCTCCGGCTCGTCGGTCAGCCACTCCGGCTGCGCGTTGTGCCGACGCCACCACGTCAGGGCCACGAAGCCGCCGCCCACGACCACGGTGATCAGCAGCAGGCGCCGGCCGCGGCCGCGGCGTCGCTTCTTTCGGGCGACCTTCTCGATCTCCGCCGCGGTCACCTCGCCCTTGATCACCGAAAGCGCCGCGCCGGCCCGGGACCAGGCCTCGTCGCGGACCGGCTCGGCGGCGACCCGGGCCTGATCGACCGCCTGATACACGCGCGGCACCACGTCGTGGCGGACCCGGTGCCGGGCCACCTCCACGGCGTGCTCGACGCGTGGAGCGGCGTTGTCCTTGGCGTGGACCAGGGCGGGAACCACACGTTCGCGCGTGGTCTCGACCGCCCGATCACGTGCCGCGCCCGCGTAGTGGGCCGCCGCGTCCTTCGCGTTGGCGGCGTGTGGGGCGAGCCGCTCCCTGGTCCTACCGGTCGCCTCACGTACCGGATCCATGCGGGTCACGACATCCTCCTACTCGCCGGGTTCATCCGCTATCTGTTCCCGACGATCCCTGGATCATGCACCGCTCGACGGGCGGGGATCCGTACGGTGGAACGGTGCCCGGGGCCCTGTCGTGGCAGGAGCCGGCCGCGGCATGCGAGGATTTCGAGGATTCAAGAACACCGTCCGTGTAACCGTAGGGAAGGCGCAACAGTGGCCGAGGATCTTTTCGCCACCATCAAGACCAACCACGGGGACATCCGTATCCGCTTGTTCCCGAATCACGCGCCGAAGACGGTCGCGAACTTCGTGGAGCTCTCCCAGGGCCGGCGCGAGTGGGTGCACCCCGGCAAGGGCCAGAAGACCACCGATCGCTTGTACGACGGCACCGTCTTCCACCGCGTCATCTCCGGCTTCATGATCCAGGGCGGTGACCCGCTGGGCACCGGCACCGGCGGCCCGGGCTATCGCTTCGCCGACGAGTTCCACCCGGATCTGCAGTTCTCCAAGCCGTACCTCCTGGCGATGGCGAACGCGGGACCGGGCACCAACGGCTCCCAGTTCTTCGTCACCGTGGGTGCCACGCCGCACCTGAACCGCAAGCACACCATCTTCGGCGAGGTCGCCGACGCGGAGAGCCGCAAGGTCGTCGACGCGATCGCCGGTACCGAGACCGACATGCGCGACCGCCCGACCTCCGATGTCCTGATCAACACCGTCGAGGTCGAGACCGTCACGTCCTGAACCCCGAGCACGCGGGCCGGGGCCTTCGGGTCCCGGCCCGCGTCACGTGTTTGAAGGTGAGCATGAGCCCCGACGAACAACCACCGGCCGCGACCGGACCGGCCGGTCCGCCCGTGTGTTACCGGCATCCCGACCGTGAGTCGAACATTCGCTGCACCCGCTGCGAGCGGCCGGTGTGCGGCGATTGCATGGTGAGCGCGTCGGTCGGTTTCCAGTGCCCGGATTGTGTCCGCCAGGGCACCGGTCGAGTCCGTGAGGCGCGCACCGTGGCCGGCGGCCGGATCTCGTCCACGACCGCGAACGCGGTGGTGACCAAGACCCTGATCGGGCTCAACCTCGCGGTCTTCCTGCTGGTCCTGGTGATCGGCGACAAGTTCGTCGACAAGATGATCCTGGTCGGCCGGTTCTTCGACGGGGGCGAGTGGCAGGGGGTCGCCGAGGGCCAGTGGTACCGCCTGCTCACTGCGGCGTTCCTGCATCAGCAGGTGTGGCACATCGGGTTGAACATGGTCGGCCTGTGGATGCTGGGCCCTCCGCTGGAGGCCGCGCTCGGCCGGACCCGGTTCATCGCCCTCTACCTGGTCTCCGCGCTCGGCGGCACCGCGCTGTCGTATCTGATCGCCGACCCGCGGCAGGGCTCGCTGGGGGCCTCCGGGGCCCTGTTCGGGCTGTTCGGCGCGATGATCGTGCTCGGTCGCCGACTTCGGTACGACCTGCGGCCGCTGACCATCCTGCTCGTGCTCAACCTGATGATCACGTTTCTCAACATGGGCACGATCGACTGGCGTGCGCACATCGGCGGCCTGGTCGCCGGCACCCTGGCCGCGATCGGCCTGGTCTACGCACCGCAGCGAAATCGCACGGCGATCCAGGTGGGCAGCCTGCTCGCGGTGTCCGCGGTGATCGTGGCGATCGTGGCGATCCGGACCGCGCAGATCCTCTGATCGAGCGCCCGGCACGGTCGCGGGGTGGTCACGCGGCGATCACGCAGTGAATCATCCTAATGACCCATGGTGATGAATCCGGGATGCGAGCCGTTACCCGCATCCCGGTCGCTCGTTGGACCGTGAAGGGTTATCCACAGGATCTGCCTGGTTATCCCCACTGTGGATAACTCTGTGGAGTCTTCCCCGGAAAGCTCGCTGAGCTGCGTCGATGCGCTATTTCCACTGGGTGGACACGCCGAAGCCGGCGGCGATGAAGCCGAAGCCGACCACGATGTTCCAGTTCTTCAGGGACTCGACCGGGAAGCGCATGTCGGTCACGTAGAAGACCACGATCCACAGCAGGCCGATCGCGAAGAGAGCCAGCATGAACGGCGCCACCCAGCGGCGCGAGTCCAGCTTTATGGTCGTCTTCTTGGGCGGCGGCGGGGTGAAGTCGTCCTTCTTACGGATCCGGGACTTCGGCACGAGAGTCTCTCCTGTCGATGTAGCCGGACGAGTGGGTGCGCAGCACACGCGACACGATCCGGTGATGTGTCGGTTAGCGTAGTCGCTGTCAGGTCCGGAAGGAGGGTACGGCGACGTGCGTATCTTCGCCATGCGGCCAACCGGAACGTCTTGGCGAGCGATCGTACCCCGGTTGTCCGCTCTTGTGGTGTTCGCCCTGGCCGGACTGCTGTTCTGGATCAGCGCGGACACCTCGCACGGCACCAATCTGCGCAGCGACGCGCAAATGCTTCGGCTGTCCGATGTGATCCGGGACCAGGGTCGGCGCAACGAGAGTGCCCAGCACGATCTGTCCGAGCTGCAAAAGGACGTGGACTCGCTCGTCCAGGAGCAGGCCAACGACCCGCAGGCCCGCGGTCGCATCGACGCGGTCGCGGATCCGGCCGGGGTCACCCCGGTGTCCGGGGAGGGCCTCACGGTGACCCTGACCGACGCCCCGCCGGACGCGAAGTCGCGGGTGCCCGGGGTGCGCGAGCCCACCGCGGACGACCTGGTGGTGCACCAGCAGGACATCCAGGGCGTGGTGAACGCGCTGTGGAGCGGCGGCGCCCGGGCGATCCAGATCATGGACCAGCGAATCGTGGCCACCTCCGCCGTGCGGTGTGTCGGCAACACGCTGATCCTGCACGGCCGGGTC
This sequence comes from Embleya sp. NPDC059213, assembly GCF_042754445.1. Taxonomy (NCBI): domain Bacteria; kingdom Bacillati; phylum Actinomycetota; class Actinomycetes; order Kitasatosporales; family Streptomycetaceae; genus Embleya; species Embleya sp. NPDC059213. The sequence goes on along the minus strand of NZ_JBHZAV010000014.1, from coordinate 20,261 downwards.
TACTCGCCGCCGTACGTGATTTCGGCGGTGGGCGACACCAATGTCCTGCGACGCGCGTTGGACCAGAGCAAGAGCGTGTCCAACTACACCGACTACGTCGAGGCGTTCGGACTCGGCTGGAAGGTCGAGGACAAGAAGCGCCTGGATGCGCCGGGGTATACGGGGCCCCTTGGCCTGGAGTATGCGAAAGTCTCCGGGACGTGATCGGCAGCGGTGAACCGAGGGGAGTCTGACGACAGTGTTGCGGACCACGATGCGGGGCCTCGGGGAGGTCTTCATCACGCTGGGCGTCGTCATCCTGTTGTTCGTCGTCTATCAGCTCTACTGGACCGGCGTGCTGGCCGATCGGGCGCGGGCCGACGAGATGCACAAGCTGGACGAGGCGCGCAAGCGGATCGTGGCGACCAAGCCCAAGGACGTACCGGTCGCGCAGATGCCGGCGCAGGCTCCTTACCACGACGACGAGCCGTTCGGCACGATGTACGTGCCGCGTTTCGGGAGCAACTGGTACAAGACGATCCGTCCCGGGGTCACGCCCAAGGAGCTGCAGAGGGGCCTGGGCTGGTACAAGGGCAGCGCGCAGGCGGGCGAGGACGGCAACTTCGCGATCGCCGGGCACCGCAAGACCTACGGCGACCCGTTCCTGAACGTGCCCAAGTTGCAGGTGGGCGACAAGATCGTGATCGAGGGCATCTCCGAGTGGTTCGTCTACACGATCGACAAGCCGGTCAGCCTCAGCGGTGACAAGGCGGTCCTGAAGACCATCCCCGAGGACGTGCACGTGCTCGACGCGGTCCCGGAGAAGGCCTACAAGACTCCCGGGAAATACATCACTCTGACCACCTGCGAACCTGAGTTCGGCAGCACGCACCGGTTGATCGTCTGGGGTCACCTGGAGTCGCGTACACCGTTGGCGGCGGGCAAGCCGGCGGCGTTGCAGGGATGAGCGAGTCGAGCCGCGCGGGCGGCGAGCGAGAGAGGGCCTGGGCCTGATGTACGGCTGGATCTGGCGCACTCTGCCGGGTAACGCGTGGGTGAAGCTGTTGATCTCCCTGCTCCTGGTGTTGGCGACCGTGTACGCGCTGTTCACGTGGGTCTTCCCGTGGGCGGAACCCCTGCTCCCGTTCAGCGATGTGACGGTCGATCAGGAGAACGTCACGAGCACCACCGGCCCCGGCGGCGCACCGCGCCCCACCGGTGCGGGCGGGGCGACTTCCCCCGCGGCGTTGCCGGGAGGGCTGCCCGGATGAGCGCGCGCATTCTCGTCGTGGACAACTACGACAGCTTCGTCTTCAACCTCGTGCAGTACCTGTACCAGCTCGGCGCGACCTGCGAGGTGCGCCGCAACGACGCGGTGACCGTCGAAGAGGCCGAGGAGTTCGACGGCGTACTGCTCTCGCCCGGCCCGGGGACACCCGAGGATGCCGGGATCTGCATGGAGATGGTGCGCCGCGAGGGCGGCCGGGTGCCGGTCTTCGGCGTGTGCCTGGGGATGCAGTCCATCGCGGCGGCGCACGGCGCTACCGTTGGCCGGGCACCCGAGCTCCTGCACGGCAAGACCAGCCCTGTGGTGCATGAGGGGGCGGGCGTCTTCGCCGGCCTGCCGTCGCCGTTCACCGCGACGCGCTATCACTCACTCGCGGTGGATCCGGACACGATTCCGGCCGAACTGGAGGTGACCGCATGGACCGGGACCGGCGTGATCATGGGCCTGCGGCACCGCGCCCGACCGGTCGAAGGCGTGCAGTTCCACCCGGAGTCGGTGCTGACGGAGTACGGCCACCTGATGCTGGCGAACTGGCTGGTGAGGTGCGGGGACCCGACGGCGCCGGCCCGGTCGGCGGGTCTGGCTCCCGTCGTCGGGCGCACGCCGCTCCCGGCCTGACCGAGACGCCGATACCCGAGGTCGAGTACGGATCGGCCGAGATCGCCCCGTACGCGCCCGGAGCGTACTCGGGCGAGTTGGTCCAGCCCGGCTTCGCGGAACCGCCCGCAGCGGCCCTCCCCGCCGTTTCCGAGCCGAGTCCCGGTGGTCGCGCGGCGCGCCGGCGGGCCGCGCAGCTCCGGGCGGCCGAGGCCGGGGCGCAGGCTCCGGCCCGGGAGCCGTTCACGGGGACACCACCGCTCGGGACGACGCAGCGGTTCTCGCTGCCGCCGGGAACGGTGGCGGGGCCGCCCGCCGTTCGACCGCCGGCGTCCGAGTCCGCGACCGGGCCGGACGCGTGGTTTCGCACCGACACGGAGACGCCGGTCGACGCACCGGGCGAGCGGGCGTTCGATCCGTCGCTCGCCCCGGCCGTGCGGTCGGGTACGACGACCGGGAGCGCCGGCCCGACCGCGCCCGCGGCCGGTGGGCGGGCGGCCCGGCGCAAGGCGCAGCGCGGGAAGCCCGGGCGCGGCGGCGGCCGACCACCCGCGAGCCCGGCGGTGGCCGAGGGCGCCGGTCGGGCCGCCCGACGTCGGGCGGCCAAGCCGTCCACGGGTGCGCGGATCCTGACCGCGAGCGCCCGCCTGGTCGGCGAACTCGCCATGACGGTGGGCGTGCTGCTGGTCCTGTACGTGGTCTACCTGACCTGGTGGACGAACGTGGTGGCGGCGGAGAAGGCCCGCGACGAGGCGCACGACATACAACAGAGCTGGAACGACCCGACCGGGGTGGACCCGCGCAATCCCGGTCAGTTCGTGGCCCCGAACAAGGGGTTCGCGCTGTTGTACATCCCCAGGATCGGGATGGAGAAGCAGGCGATAGCGGAGGGCACCGATCGGGCCAAGGTGCTCAACAACGGCCTGGTGGGCCACTACACGGACCCGCAGACGGCGATGCCGTGGGATGCCCAGGGCAACTTCGCGGTGGCCGCACACCGCAACGGGCACGGTGAGCCGTTCCGTTACATCAACAAGCTCAAGCCCGGCGACAAGGTGGTCGTGGAGACCGCCACGACGTACTTCACGTACACCATCGACGCCGACCTGCCGCAGACCTCGCCGCAGCACATCGAGGTGATCGACCCGATCCCGGACCGCGGCCCGTACAAGAAGGCCGGCCGCTACATCACCCTCACCACGTGCACCCCCGACGGCGCGTCCACATACCGGCTGATCGTCTGGGGACATCTGGAGGAGGAACGACCCCGGACGCAGGGGAAGCCGGACGCGCTGCTCGCCGCCGCCAAGTGACGGCTCATCACATTCCGGTCTCCGGGGCCTGACCAAACTGCTTGTCTGTGCCAAGCTGTCGACCCATGGGCGTTGTACGCAAGACGATTCGCGTCGGAGCGGAACTCCTCCTGACGCTCGGCCTGATCGGTCTGCTGTTGTGTGTCCACCAGCTCTACTGGACCAACTTCGAGGCCCAGGCCGAGGCCCGGAGCGAAGTGGAGCAACTGCGCAAGGACTGGGCCAAGGCACCGGTGGCGGACGCCGAGCCGCCTGCGGCGCTACCGCCCAGCGACGTCCAGGACGGCCCCACCGACGTGAGCGTCGACGGCGGCCGGGACGGCCAGCGGGTGCCGGGTTCGTACAGCATCCGCGGCGAGACGCTGGCCATCCTGTGGATCCCCCGACTCGGCTCGGACTGGGCGCAACCGATCATCGAGGGATCCAGCCTGGCGTCCCTGTCCAAGGGCGTCGGCCACTACACCTACCCGCCCTACATCGGCCCCGGCGGCCCCGGCAACTTCGGGCTCGCGGGGCACCGCAACGGCCACGGCGAGCCGTTTCGCCACCTGAACCGGCTCAAGGCGGGCGACAAGGTGGTCGTCGAGACCAAGACCCAGTGGTTCACCTACACGATCGTCAAGGGCCCGTTCATCACCAAGCCCTCCAACGGCTCGGTGCTCACCGCGCAGCCGCCGGACCTGGGCGGCCCGGCCGGCCGCCGCCTGATCACCCTGACCACCTGCGATCCGGAGTTCACCTCCCGGAACCGAATGATCTACTGGGGCGAACTCACCACCACCGACCCCAAACAGGGCAACACCAAGCCGGCCGCCCTCCGCAACTGACGGGCGGCTCGGCCCGCATCCCCCACGCCACTCCCGCCCGACCCCGGAAACGCTCAAGGGCCCTTCCCCGAACCACGGGGAAGGGCCCTTGAGCCATGTGCGCGAAGTGGGCCTAACAGGACTTGAACCTGTGGCCTCTTCCTTATCAGGGAAGCGCTCTAACCGTCTGAGCTATAGGCCCGCGTGCGTGCTCAGAGAGCGTACCGCACCGCTTGCCCGCCTCCAAAATCCTTAGTCCTCCTCGGCCAGCGTGACCTCGATGCCGCCCGTGAACGACGCGGTGAGGTTGTAGAGGAACGCTCCGAGCGTGGCCAACGCGGTCACCAGGATCACGTCGACGATGGCCACGACGCCGCTGAAGAAGAGGGTGTTCTTCAGCGACAGGAGGTGTTGGAGGTCGAAGCCGTTGTTGTTCTCCGACTGGGTCGCTTCCTTGACCGTGTCCCCGACCGAGGCGAACACGCCCAGGCCGTCCAGGACCAGCCACAGCACGGTCACCGCGACCAGCAGCACCACGCCCAGTGCCAGGGACAGCAGGAAACCGACCTTCATCACCGACCACGGGTCCACCCGCGCCGCCCGCAACCGGGCCCGGCGGGTGCGCGCGATCGGTCGGGGCTGTGGCTCCGGACCGGTCCGCCCCTGCTGCGCCATGGACTGCCCCACTCGGTGAGCGGTCGACGGGACGCCGCCGGCCGGGGTGCCCCGGGTCGGGCGCGGTGAGGTCATCGTGCCGCCGCCCGTCGGGCGGGCGGCCTTGCTGCCGTTGATCGCGGCCGGCGGCCGCTCCGTACCCTCGCCCGCCGCTGCCGCGGGCGGGAAGGGGGACGTGAACGGAGTGGGCGCGGGACGCGGCGGGCGAGCCGCCGCGTCCCCGGTGGGCCCGGCTCCGTGCACGGGGGGTGGGGCTGCCGGCTTCGGCGGCACCGGCCCCGTGGGGGGCGGTGTCGCAGCGCTGCGGCTCGTGCTGTCAGCGCGCCCGCCGGCCCGACCCCGGTCGGCGCGCTCGCCTCTCCCGCCGGCCGACTTCCGGTCTGTGCTCACGCGTCACCCTTCCTGCCCGCCGGGCGCGACCTCCCCTTCGACGGTGGAGGTCGGCTCGTGCGTGCCATCGGCCGCACCGGCTTCGGCCCCGTCGACCTCTGGGTCGATCTCGGCCTCGGGCTCAGGTTCGGCGTTACGTGCGATGCCGACAACGGCGTCGCCCTTACCCAGGTTGATCAGCTGCACACCCATCGTGTCACGTCCGGTGTGCCGGACACCCGCGGCGCGGGTGCGGATCACTCCACCGCCGAGCGTGATGGCGAGGATTTCATCCGTGTCGTCCACGACGAGTGCCCCGACGAGTGAACCTCGGTCCTCGACGATCTTGGCGGCCTTGATACCGAGGCCCCCACGTCCCTGGACGCGATACTCGTCCACACTGGTTCGCTTTGCGAAGCCCCCATCGGTGGCGGTGAACACGAACGTGCCCGCACGCACCACGTTCATCGACAACAGTTCGTCGCCTTCGCGGAAGCTCATCCCCTTCACCCCGGATGTCGCCCGACCCATCGGCCGCAGCGTCTCGTCCGTGGCGGTGAACCGGATCGACTGCGCCTTGCGGCTCACGAGCAGCAGGTCGTCGTCCGCGGAGACCAGTTCGGCGCCGATCACCTCGTCGTCGTCACCGGCCTCGTCCGAGCGCAGGTTGATCGCGATCACGCCGGCCGCGCGGTTGGTGTCGTACTCCTTGAGCGCGGTCTTCTTCACCAGACCGGCCTTGGTCGCCAACACCAGGTACGGCGCGACCTCGTAGTCGCGCAGGTCGAGCACCTGGGCGATCTTCTCGTCCGGCTGGAACGCGAGCAGGTTCGCCACGTGTTGACCACGCGCGTCGCGACCGGTGTCCGGGAGCTCGTACGCCTTCGCCCGATAGACCCGGCCCTTGTTCGTGAAGAACAGGATCCAGTGGTGCGTGGTGGTCACGAAGAAGTGGTCGACGATGTCGTCCTGCTTCAGTTGCGCGCCGCGCACCCCCTTGCCGCCGCGCTTCTGCGAGCGGTACAGGTCGGTCCGGGTGCGCTTGACGTAGCCGCCGCGCGTGATGGTGATGACGATGTCCTCTTCGGCGATCAGGTCCTCGATGGACATGTCACCGTCGAAGGGCACCAGCGCGCTGCGCCGGTCGTCGCCGAACTTGTCGACGATCGCCGCCAGTTCCTCACTGATGATCTGCCGCTGCCGGTCCGGCGAGGCCAGGATCGCCTGGTAGTCGGTGATCTTCGCCATCAGCTCGTCGTGCTCGGCGGTGATCTTCCGGTGCTCCAGGGCGGCCAGCCGGCGAAGCTGCATCTCCAGGATCGCGTTGGCCTGGATCTCGTCGATCTCCAGGAGCCCGATCAGGCCGGTGCGCGCCTCGTCGACCGTGTTCGAGGCCCGGATCAGCGCGATGACCTCCTCGATCGCGTCCAGGGCCTTGAGCAGACCACGCAGGATGTGGGCGCGCTCCTCGGCCTTGCGCAGCCGGAAGCGGGTCCGCCGGACGATCACCTCGATCTGGTGCTCCACCCAGTTGCGGATGAAGAGGTCGATCGAGAGCGTGCGCGGGACGCCGTCCACCAGCGCGAGCATGTTCGCGCCGAAGGTGTCCTGCAACTGGGTGTGCTTGTACAGGTTGTTCAGCACGACCTTGGCCACCGCGTCGCGCTTGAGCACGATCACCAGGCGCTGGCCGGTACGCGAGGAGGTCTCGTCGCGGACGTCGGCGATGCCGCCGATCTTGCCGTCCTTGACCAGGTCGGCGATCTTCTGCGCGAGGTTGTCCGGGTTGACCTGGTAGGGCAGTTCGGTGACCACCAGGCACTGCCGGTTCTGGATCTCCTCGACCTCGACCACCGCACGCATGGTGATCGAGCCGCGGCCGGTGCGGTACGCGTCCTCGATCCCGCGTCGGCCGACGACGAGCGCACCGCTGGGGAAGTCCGGGCCCTTGATCCGCTCGATCAGGGCGTCCTGGAGTTCCTCCGCCGACACGTCGGGGTTCTGCAGGAACCACTGCGCGCCGGAGGCGACCTCGCGCAGGTTGTGCGGCGGGATGTTGGTCGCCATGCCGACCGCGATGCCCGCGGACCCGTTGACGAGCAGGTTCGGGAAACGGGCCGGCAGGACCGTCGGCTCCTGGTTGCGGCCGTCGTAGTTGTCCTGGAGATCGACGGTGTCCTCGTCGATGTCCCGGAGCATCTCCATGGACAGCCACTTGAGCTTGCACTCGGTGTACCGCATGGCCGCGGCCGGGTCGTTGCCCGGCGAGCCGAAGTTGCCGTTGCTGTCCACCAGCGGCATCCGCATCGACCACGGCTGGGCCAACCGGACCAGCGCGTCGTAGATCGAGGTGTCGCCGTGCGGGTGATAGGTGCCCATCACGTCGCCGACGACGCGGGCGCACTTGTAGAAGCCCTTCTCGGGCCGGTAGCCGCCGTCGTACATCGCGTAGAGCACGCGGCGGTGCACCGGCTTGAGACCGTCGCGCACGTCGGGCAGGGCGCGCGAGACGATCACGCTCATCGCGTAGTCGAGGTAGCTGCGCTGCATCTCGGTTTCGAGCCCGACGGGCTCGATCCGCAGACCGCCGGTGCTGTTCACCGCGTCCGCCGGGTCGCCTTCGGGCGCCGGGGTGTTCTCTTCGGCCATTGCTGGTCAAAGTCCTTTCGAGGTGTGGCGTGGGGCCGACTCGGATGTGGACATCCGCGCTGCGGCGGATCCCCCCGGCGGGTCAGATGTCCAGGAACCTGACGTCCTTGGCGTTTCGCTGGATGAAGGAACGGCGAGCCTCGACGTCCTCACCCATGAGCACCGAGAACAACTCGTCGGCCTGGGCCGCGTCGTCGAGCGTGACCTGGCCCAGGACCCGGTGGTCGATGTCCATGGTGGTCACCCGAAGCTCCTCGGCGTTCATCTCGCCGAGGCCCTTGAAGCGCTGGATCGAGTCGTCCTTCGCGCGCTTGCCGGCCTGCCGGCCGAGTTCGAGCAGCGCGTCGCGCTCGCGGTCGGAGTAGGCGTACTCGAAGTCGTCCCGGCTCCACTTGATCTTGTAGAGCGGCGGACGGGAGAGGTACACGTGCCCGGCCTCGACCAGCGGCCGCATGAAGCGGAACAGGAAGGTCAGCAGCAGCGTGTTGATGTGCTGGCCGTCGACGTCGGCGTCCGCCATCAGGATGATCTTGTGATAGCGGAGCTTCTCGATGTCGAAGTCCTCGTGCACACCGGTGCCGAACGCCGAGATGAGCGCCTGGACCTCGGTGTTCTGCAGGATCTTGTCGATCCTGGCCTTCTCGACGTTCAGGATCTTGCCGCGAATCGGCAGGATCGCCTGGTACATCGGGTCCCGGCCGGACTTGGCCGAGCCACCGGCCGAGTCGCCCTCGACGATGAAGATCTCGCACTTGGACGGGTCGTTGCTCTGGCAGTCGCTCAGCTTGCCCGGCAGCGACGCGGTCTCCAGCAGGCCCTTGCGTCGGGTCAGGTCGCGCGCCTTGCGGGCGGCCATCCGCGCGGTGGCGGCCTGGATCGACTTGCGGATGATGTCCGCGGCCTCGCTCGGGTTGCGGTCGAGCCAGTCGGTGAGGTGCTCGTGCACGACCCGCTGCACGAAGGTCTTGGCCTCGGTGTTGCCCAGCTTGTCCTTGGTCTGGCCCTCGAACTGCGGGTCGCCGAGCTTGACCGAGATGATCGCGGTCAGACCCTCGCGGATGTCCTCGCCGGCGAGGTTCTCGTCCTTCTCCTTGAGCAGCTTCTTCTCCCGCGCGTAGCGGTTGATCAGCGCGGTCAGCGCGGATCGGAAGCCCTCTTCGTGGGTGCCGCCGCCGTGCGTGTGGATGGTGTTCGCGAAGCTGTGCACACCCTCGGTGTACTGCGAGTTCCACTGCATCGCGACTTCCACCGAGATGGTCCGGGACTTGTCCTCGGCCTCGATGTCGATCACCGACGGGTGTACCAGCTCGCCCTTGCGCGAGTTGAGGTAGCGCACGAAGTCGGCGATGCCGCCCTCGTAGTGGTACGTGACCGAGAGCTGCTCGCCCTTGTCGTTCACGTGGTCCGGACGCTCGTCGGTGAGCGAGATGGTCAGGCCCTTGTTGAGGAAGGCCATCTCCTGGAAGCGCCGGGAGAGCGTCTCGAACGAGTAGACCGTGGTCTCGAAGATGTCCGCGTCGGCCCAGAAGGTGACCTGGGTGCCCGTCTCGGCGGTCGCCTCGTGCCGCTCCAGCGGCGCGGTCGGCGTGCCCAGCTTGTAGTCCTGCGTCCAGCGGTAGCCGTCGCGGCGGATGTCCACCGCCAGGCGCGAGGACAGCGCGTTGACCACCGAGACGCCGACGCCGTGCAGACCGCCGGAGACCGAGTAGCCGCCGCCGCCGAACTTGCCGCCCGCGTGCAGGATGGTCAGCACGACCTCGACCGCGGGCTTCTTCTCCACCGGGTGCATGTCGACCGGGATGCCACGCCCGTTGTCGACCACCCGCACGCCGCCGTCGGCGAGAATGGTCGCCTCGATGTGTGTCGCGTGCCCTGCGAGCGCCTCGTCGACCGAGTTGTCCACGACCTCGTAGACAAGGTGGTGCAGGCCGCGCTCACCGGTGGAACCGATGTACATGCCTGGGCGCTTCCGGACCGCGTCGAGGCCCTCCAGGACCTGGATGTCACTCGCGCCGTACGACGGCGAGTCGAGCGCGGCAGAGGTTTCCGGCGAGCCGGCCACGTCATTCTCCTTGGGGTTGCCGGAATCGGCCACGAAGCGCCCTTTCTGGCACAGCACGGCTCCCTGCCCGGGAGCAGGATCGGCAGGGTGTGTCGAACGGCAGGCAGCCGGCCCGACACGCCCCCGGGCACGGAGCCGCGGAAGTCGAAACAGGATCCGCATGAGCGGTATTGCTGCTTCAGTCTACCGGTCGGGGCGACACAAAGATGGGTTCCCAAGGGGCCTGGGTTCGCGTGTGGCGCCCTGATGTGCCCTGTCGCATGTCCCCCTACTTGCCCCGGGGTCCCGAATCGCTCTCATGCCTGTCCACGCGGTGCGACCGACCCGGACGGTAACAGCGTGTCAGACCGGTATGACACCGGACACATCGCCCCCACCGGCGCGACCGAGCGGGCGCGTGGGCGTGCGCGGGCGCATTCGGGGGCGCATTCGAGCGGTACCGGTCGTGGCCGAAAATCGCCTACGGCTGTGCGCGCCACTGGCCCCGGCGACGCTCCTGCGCGGGGCCGAGCACCCGGATGAAGGTGACGGTGCCGTCGCCCAGCTCCTGATTGAGGCGGGCGAGCAGTTTCGGCGCGAGCCAGCGCACGTGGGTCGCGTAGTTGTCGGACTCGGCGCGAACCACCAGTTCGCCGTCCTCGAAGCGCTCCGGGCGACAGTTGGCCGCCATCGCCGGGCCGACGATTTCCGGCCAGCGCTGGAGCACGCCGTGCACCGCCGCGGGAGTCTGCCATCCGCGCTCGGTGACCAGGCGTCCCATGATCTGCCGCAACGGCTGCGGGTCGCGGTCGTCGGGCCCCGAACCACTACGTTTCAAGCCACGACGGGCCTGACCCTGGTCCTGCCGAAGATCGTGCCGGGTCCGGGCCTGGGCACGGGCCTGGGTCAGCGCCGCGCGGGCCAGATCGATGCCGCGCGTCGGCTCGGCGGGAGGCTGCTCGGCCCGCCCGGGCCCGCCGGCGGGCCCGATGTGGGACTCGTCACTCATCCTCGACCCTTCGCACCTCGCCCGCGGCGACGTCGTAGCGCGCACCCGCGAGCGCGGGCGGCACATCCTCGGCCACCGCGGCGGTGACCAGAACCTGCTCGCCGTGCGCGACCATCTCGGCCAGCCGCGCGCGACGCGTGACGTCGAGTTCGGCGAACACGTCGTCGAGCACCAGGACCGGCTCGCCGCCGTCCGCGCGCAGCAGTTCGTAGGAGCCCAGCCGCAGCGCCAGTGCGTACGACCAGGACTCGCCGTGGCTGGCGTAGCCCTTGGCGGGCAACGGGCCCAGCCGCAACACGAGATCGTCGCGATGCGGGCCGACCAGCGTCTGACCGCGCTCGACCTCGGCCGCCCGACCGGCGGCGATCGCCGCCGTGAGCACCGCGTGGATGCCGGCCCGGTCGGTGGGCAGCGGATCCTCCGACATCGAACTGCGGTAGTCCAGCACGATCGGTCCACCGCCTGTGGACAACGCGTCGTAGGACTTGTCCACCAGCGGTTGCAGCGCGGCCACCAGATCGAGCCGGGCGAAGGTGAGTTCGGCCCCCGCCGCGGCCAGGTGCTCGTCCCATACGTCCAACGTGCTCAACGCACCGCTGCGCCCACCGCCCGCCCGCCGGGCCAGGGCCGCGGTGCGCAGCAGCGTGTTGCGCTGCTTGAGCACCCGGTCGTAGTCCTGGCGCACGCCGAGCAGGCGCGGGGTGCGCGCGGTCAACAACTCGTCCAGAAACCTGCGGCGTTCGCCCGGATCGCCCTTGACCAGGGCCAGGTCCTCCGGCGCGAACAGCACGGTGCGCAGCAGGCCGAGCAGGTCGCGCGGCCGGGTCGCGGGCGAGCGGTTGATCCGGGCCCGGTTGGCCTTGCCGGGGTTGATCTCCAACTCGGCCAGCGCGCTGCGGCCGTCCTCGCGCACGATGCTGGCCCGTACGTACGCCCGTTCGGCGCCGAGTCGGACCAGGGGCGCGTCCGAGGCGACCCGGTGGCTGCCGAGCGTGGCCAGATAGCCGATCGCCTCGACGAGGTTGGTCTTGCCCTGGCCGTTGGGGCCCACGAATGCGGTCACGCCCGGTTCGAGGGGTACCTCGACCCGGGCGTACGACCGATAGTCGACGAGAGACAGATGCGCTACATGCATGGGCGGGCGGGCCGATTGCTCAGCCCGCGTCGGCCTCCTTCGGCGGCGAGACGTCGGCGCCCGGGGCGTCGGCGCCCTTGTGCGTCGACGCGGCGGTGACCGCGTGCCCACCGAACTGATTGCGCAGTGCGGCGACCATCTTCATCTGCGGCGAGTCGTCCTGACGGGAGGCGAATCGGGCGAACAGCGACGCGGTGATCGCGGGCAGCGGAACGGCGTGGTCGATCGCCGCCTCCACGGTCCAGCGGCCCTCGCCGGAGTCCTCCGCGTAGCCGCGCAGGCCCTCCAGGTGCTCGTCCTCGTCCATCGCGCGCACGGCCAGGTCCAGCAGCCACGAGCGGATGACGGTGCCCTCCTGCCAACTGCGGAACACCTCGCGGACGTCGGTGACCACGTCGGCGGCCTCCAGCAGTTCCCAGCCCTCGGCATACGCCTGCATGAGCGCGTACTCGATGCCGTTGTGCACCATCTTCGCGAAGTGCCCGGCGCCGACCTTGCCCGCGTGCACGAAACCGGCCGGGCCCTCGGGCTTGAGCGCGTCGAAGATCGGCTGGACCTTCTCGATGTTCGCGGCGTCGCCGCCGCACATCAGCGCATAGCCGTTGTCCCGACCCCAAACGCCGCCGGAGACACCGCAGTCGACGAAGCCGATGTTCTTCGCGGCCAGCGCCTCGGCGTGCTTGATGTCGTCCGTCCAGCGCGAGTTGCCGCCGTCGACGACCACGTCACCGGGGGACAACAGTTCGCCGAGCTCGTCGACCGTGGCCTGGGTCGGTGCACCCGCGGGCACCATCACCCACACCACGCGCGGTGTCGGGAGGGCGTCCACAAGTTCCTTGAGGCTGTGCACATCCGCGATCTCCGCGTTGCGGTCGTAGCCCACCACCGTGTGGCCCGCGCGGCGCAGACGCTCGCGCATGTTGCCACCCATCTTGCCGAGGCCGACGAGTCCGAGCTGCATCCTGAAATCCTTCGTTCGCTGCTGCGATGCCGGGTGGGGCACCGCCGAGGCCGCTGTCCACACCCCTTGTGGGGGCTTTTCACCGCGTCGACGGTACGCGGGTAGCGGTTGCCCGTGCTGCTGCGGGGTCATGCACGGTGGATGAGCCCGAACCCGGGTGCCCATTCGGCCGGATCGACCGCGGCCCGATCGGCCGCGGGTGCGAGCCGATTCGGCCGCGGCCCGGATCAACCGGAGAGGCGCACCGGCATGATCAGGTAGCGGTACTCGTCGGTGGCCTCGGCCTCGACGTCCGGCTTGCCGGTCATCACGGCCGGCTTCGTGGACGTGGTGAAGGAGATCTGGGCGACCGGGGAGCCGATCGCGCTGAGCCCTTCGAGCAGGAACGTCGGGTTGAAGGCGATCGAGATCTCCTCGCCCTCCAGCGTCGCGTCGATCGCCTCGGAGGCCTGCGCCTCGTCGCCGGAACCGGCTTCGAGCACAAGTCGGCCGTCGGAGAAGGACAGCCGCACCGGGGTGTTGCGCTCGGCGACCAGGGACACGCGCTTGACCGCGTCCACGAACGGCGCGGTCTCCACCGTCGCGACGGTCTCCGACTGCTCCGGGAACAGCGCGCGGTACTTGGGGAATTCGCCTTCGAGCAGGCGGGTGGTGGTACGCCGACCGGCACCCTCGAAGCCGATCATGCCCTCGCCGATCTTGTCCCCGGACAGCGCGATCTGCACGCTGTCGCCCTGGGTCAGCGACTTGGCGGTGTCGTTGAGGGTCTTGGCGGGCACCAGTGCCACCGCCGAGGAGAGGCCGTCGGCCTCGGGCTTCCAGTGGAACTGGCGGACCGCGAGCCGGTATCGGTCGGTGGCGGCGAGGGTGACCAGGTCGCCCTCGATCTCGACCCGGACGCCGGTCAGCATCGGCAGCGTGTCGTCGCGGCCGGCCGCGATGGCCACCTGGGCCACGGCGGCGGCGAACACGTCGCCCTCGACGGACCCTGCGGCGGTGGGCATGTCCGGCAGCGCCGGGTAGTCCTCCACCGGGAGGGTGGGCAGGGTGAACCGAGCGCTGCCACAGACCACGGTCACCTTGGCGCCGTCGGTGGACACCTCGACGGGGCGGTTCGGCAGGCTCTTGGAGATGTCGGCGAGCAGTCGCCCGGACACCAGCACCCGGCCCGGCTCGTCGATCTCGGCCTCGACGCCGCCGCGGGCGGAGACCTCGTAGTCGAAGCTGGACAGCGTCAGTCGCTGGTCCGCCGCTTCCAGGAGCAGTCCGGCGAGGACGGGAACCGCCGGCCGCGCCGGGAGACTGCGTGCGGTCCACGCCACCGCATCAGCGAGAACGTCACGCTCGACCCGGAACTTCACCGGTTCACCGCCTCCTGCCGTTACCGGCCGTCTGTCTGTCGTGTGTCTGCCGTTCGTTCGTTCGGCATCGGTGACGGGCCGTCGGGGCCTACCACCGGGACACAGTCTGACGCACCGCGCCGACAGCCCGCGCAGCCCCCGGCAAACCGGCAGTCCACAGATTCGGCCCGACCCGACCGTTTTCCGTGGATCTCTCTTGAACTACGTGTGGTCGTAATAGTAGGGGGTGTGGATACCGTGGATAACCGGTATACGCGCAGGTCAGGGCCGGTTTTTTGTCCACTTCGAGGTGTGGGTGAACCCGTGGATAAACCCCCTGTGTCTGTGGATGCCCGAATTGGCTCCACAGACCGTCCCCAGGCGTACCCGCACTTGTCCCCAGACAATCCCCAGGTCGGGGACCACTTGTCCCCACCCCTGGCGGACGCCACTCGGCTCGGGATTCACCGTAAGGGGTGAAACCGGCCCGACTGTGGACAGATCCGTGGACAACCTGGGGACAAGCCCCGAATTTCGGTGGACGGGACGTGGACAACCAGACAACACGGCGGTGGACGGTGTGCGGCCGAAAAGTTATCCACAGTCTGTGGAGGAATCCATTCCACATCACCACAGGAACCTGACCTGCCGGCTCGCCGGCTTTTTCCCCAGGTTCCCGAAGCCATTGTGGGGAACTTGGGGGCCGATGCGTCATCCCCACGGTGTGGATGTCCCGGACGGCGCCGATCGGTGGATAACTCGGCCCCGATTCGGGCGTTGTGACCAAGCTCACACCGCACATGTGAAGGCCGGCGGCCCCAAAGGGGAACGCCGGCCGGTTCTCAGCGGTGTGCGGGTGCCGATTCAGCTCTTGATGCGGTTCGTCAACTCCGTCACCTGGTTGTAGATCGAGCGCCGTTCGGCCATCAACGAACGAATCTTGCGGTCCGCGTGCATCACCGTCGTGTGGTCACGCCCGCCGAACTGGGCGCCGATCTTGGGCAGCGACAGGTCGGTCAGCTCGCGGCACAGATACATCGCGATCTGGCGGGCGGTGACCAGCACCCGGCTGCGCGAGGTGCCGCACAGGTCCTCGACGGACAGACCGAAGTAGGCGGCGGTGTGCGCCATGATCGTGGTCGCGGTGATCTCGGGTCCCGCGCTGTCCGGGATCAGGTCCTTGAGCACGATCTCGGTGAGCTGCAGATCCACCGGCTGCCGGTTCAGACTGGCGAACGCGGTCACCCGGATCAGCGCGCCCTCCAGCTCGCGGATGTTCCGGGAGATCTTGCTGGCGATGTACTCCAGGACGTCCGGCGGCGCGTTGAGCCCCTCCTGGATCGCCTTCTTGCGCAAGATCGCGATCCGGGTCTCCAACTCGGGCGGCTGGACGTCGGTCAACAGTCCCCACTCGAACCGGTTCCGCAGCCGGTCCTCCAGCGTGACGAGCTGCTTGGGCGGCCGGTCGGAGGAGATGACGATCTGCTTGTTCGCGTTGTGCAGCGTATTGAAGGTGTGGAAGAACTCCTCCTGGGTCTGCTCCTTGGTCTCCAGGAACTGGATGTCGTCCACGAGCAGCACATCGACATCTCGATAACGTCGGCGAAAGCCGTCGGCCTTGCCGTCACGGATCGAGTTGATGAATTCGTTGGTGAACTCCTCCGAGCTCACGTAACGCACCCGGGTGCCCGGATACAGGCTCTTCGCGTAATGCCCGATCGCGTGCAACAGGTGGGTCTTGCCCAGCCCCGACTCGCCGTAGATGAACAGCGGGTTGTACGCCTTCGCCGGCGCCTCGGCGACCGCCACCGCGGCCGCGTGCGCGAAGCGGTTGCTGGAGCCGATGACGAACGTCTCGAACAGGTACTTGGGATTCAGCCGGGCGGCCGGCTCGTGTTCCACCACACCGTGCTCGCGCCCGGTGCCCGGCCGGGCCAGCCGCAGCGGTCGCCCGCCGGGCACGTCGACCGGCGGCACGGGCGGGGACTGGTGCGGCGGCGGGACCTGCTGTGGAGCCTGCGGGGCACCCGAAGACTGGTCCCTGTCGCCGGATTGATGTGTCGAATTATCCACAAAGCTGTGGACGGACGGTGTGGAAAAGCCGGGCGGCCCGAACAGATCCTCGCGATCGGCGAAGAGGGTCCCGTCGGAAGGCGGGATTCCCGGGTGATCGGATACGCCGTTCGCATTTCCCCCGTAGCCATATTGGTCACGAGCGTCCCGCGGATCGCGCGGATCACGAGCGTCCCGGGACTCGCGCGGTTCCCGGGGATCACGCAGATCGCGCTGCTCACGGGCATCACGCGCGTCCCGCGGATCACGGGGGTCCCTGGCGTCGCGCGGGTCGCGCGGGTCGCGCTGATCCCGATACGGTCCGGGCGCGTAGCGGTCGTGCGGGTAGTCCTGCTGATACTGCGGCTCGGCGTACGGATCGCGGTCTTGGCGGTACGGCTGCTGGCCGTACGGCTCCTGCGGATAGCCGTCGCGGCCGTACCGGTCGCCGCCATAGGAGGAGCGACCGTAGGGGCCGGGGTTGTACTCGTCGTGCCGGGGTGCACGCTCGTGCCGTTCGGGTTCCGGCTCGCCCGCACCGGGCTCGACACTGACCGCGAACCGGATCGGCCGCCCGAAACCGTGGCTCAGCGCGTCCGTCACCACCTGGCGAAGCCGAGTCTCCAGGACTTCCTTGGCAAACTCGTTCGGCACCGCGAGCAGTGCGGTGTCGGAGAAGAGGGTCAGCGGCTGGGTGCGCTGGAGCCATCCCTTGTCCTTGGCCGTGACCGAGTCGTCGGTGGCCAGTCGTTCCAGGAACCGTGCCCAGACTGCGGCGAGGTCGCTGGTGATGTCAGCCACAGTGCACGCTCTTTCATTGCATCGACGCAGGTCTCGGGAGGGCTCCCAGTGTCCCGGACCCCGGGCGCGAGCGCTCCGGTCCGACCCACCTGTTCACGGTAGTGGCGCCCACCGGCCTGCTCAACCCGTTGTCCACAGGCTGTGTACAGCCTGCCCGAGACTGCGTTTTCGCAGGTGGGCGACGTGCCCCGGATCCCCCATTTGACCCCGTCGCCTGTTGGTACGTACCGTGGGCCGGTCTAGTTGTCTGACGACCGCTGCCGCATGTCCGAGATCATGTCGATGCGGACGTACGGTGGTGGCCGGCGGTCTTTTCTGCCGGCCCACGATTCAAATCCTGGAGCCCCCGAGTGAGCAAGCGCACCTTCCAGCCGAACAACCGTCGCCGGGCGAAGACCCACGGGTTCCGGCTGCGCATGCGCACCCGTGCCGGTCGCGCCATCCTTGCTGCCCGCCGCCGCAAGGGCCGCGCGGAGCTTTCCGCCTGAGTTCGCGGATCTCTCCGTGCTGCCTGCCGATAACCGGCTGAGGCGGCGCGAGGACTTCGCGATCGCGGTTCGCCGCGGGCGTCGAGCCGGCCGTCCGAATCTGGTCGTCCACCTGCATCGACAGGAGACGAGCGGATCCGTGACGTCCGAACGCGCCCCGGCGACCGCGCAGCCGTCCGAGCCGGACACCCTGCGCCAATCCGTGGCAGAGGACCCGCACGCGGTGGTGGAGCACGCTCCACCACCGCGTGCGGGTTTCGTCGTGAGCAAGGCTGTCGGCCCCGCAGTTGTCCGTAACGTCGTCAAGCGTCGGCTTCGCCACCTCATACACGATCGGATGGCCCTGCTTCCGGCAGGTAGCCTGGTCGTGGTACGGGCATTGCCACCCGCGGCCAAGGCGGAGCACTCCGACCTGGCCCGGGATCTGGACGCAGCGTTCGACCGGCTTCTGGGCCGGGCCGGGCGCCCTGTCGCGGTCCGCCCGCAACGGC
Organism: Embleya sp. NPDC059213; assembly: GCF_042754445.1. Classification (NCBI taxonomy): domain Bacteria; kingdom Bacillati; phylum Actinomycetota; class Actinomycetes; order Kitasatosporales; family Streptomycetaceae; genus Embleya; species Embleya sp. NPDC059213. Next base: position 2,267 of record NZ_JBHZAV010000014.1, on the reverse strand, counting down.
CCGCGGCCAAGCCGGGAGCGACGGCGTGAAGTACCTGTTCATGGGGTTCATTCGGGTCTATCAGTGGACGATCAGCCCGATGCTGGGGCCGGTGTGTCGCTTCTACCCGTCGTGCTCGCATTATGGGTATGAGGCGATGTCCGTTCATGGCGCGTTCAAGGGCACCTACCTCACCGTGTGGCGCATCCTGCGCTGCAACCCCTGGAACTCTGGCGGTGTCGATCCTGTGCCGCCGCGCACACGCCGACCGTGGCGACTCCCCGAGCGGAAGTCGCGCTCGGAGTCGGAGCCGCACGAGCGGCAGCAGACGTCCAGCACCGGCCGTACCGAGCCCGCGCCCGGTGCGAACACCACCGCCCGAGGAGCTTGACCGTGGGGATTCTTGACCCCCTATACACCGCTGTCTCCTGGATCATCGTTCAGTTCCACTCGTTGTTCAGCCCGATCTTCGGCAAGGACAGCGGTTGGTCCTGGGGCTTGTCCATCGTCTGCCTCGTGGTCGTCATCCGGATCTGCCTGATCCCGCTCTTCGTGAAGCAGATCAAGGCGACCCGTGGACTGCAAGCACTGCAGCCGCGGATTAAGGAGGTCCAGAAGCGGTACAAGGACGACCGTGAGCGTCAGTCCCAGGAAATGATGAAGCTCTACAAGGAGACGGGTACCAACCCGCTCTCGAGCTGTCTTCCGATCCTGGTCCAGTCGCCGTTCTTCTTCGCCCTGTTCCACGTGCTGCAGCGGGTCTCGCAGAACCGCACGGTCGGCGTGATCGACCGCGACCTGGTGAACAGCGCCCAGCAGGCGCACATCTTCGGCGCCCCCATCGCCGCCAAGTTCACCGACTCGGCGGCGAAGATCGCCAGCCTCGGCGCCGACCTGACCACCGTGCGGATCGTCACCATCGTGATGATCGTGCTGATGTCCGGGTCGCAGTTCTTCACGCAGCGCCAGTTGATGACGAAGAACACCGACCCTGCTTCGCTCGTGGGCAACCCGTTCGCGAAGCAGCAGAAGCTGATGATGTACGCGTTCCCGATCATGTTCGCGGTCTTCGGCATCAACTTCCCGGTCGGCGTGCTGGTCTACTGGCTCACCACCAACGTGTGGACGATGGGTCAGCAGCTCTTCGTGATCAACCGCAACCCCACCCCCGGCAGCCCGGCGTACAAGGTGCGGCAGGAGAAGTTGTCGGAGAAGGCGCGCAAGCAGGGCAAGGTGCTGCTTCCCGACGGGAAGCTGATGGACCAGGCCGAGTACGACGCCCAGCAGGCCGAGATCAAGGCCCAGGCCGCCCGGCGCCAGCAGCCGACCAGGCTCACCAAGTCGCAGCGCAAGGCCCGGGCCCGAGAGGACGCGGACACCGCCGTCGGCGAGGACGCGGAGACCGCGGAGAGCGGTACGGCGGCGAGCAACGGCACCTCCGGCACCGCGCGCTCGAACGGCTCGGTGAAGGGCTCGACCGCGCGGACGCCGCACTCCGGTGCGCGTAACGCCGGCCCGCGCAAGCAGACCCAGAGCCGGAAGCACCCGAGGAAGAAGTGACCGCCCTCGACGGGCCGGCCGCCCCCTCCATCGACTCGCTCACTCGTCCACAAAGGAGTTCCCCTGTGACGGAAGGCACGACCCCCGCCGTCGACTCACCCGCCGCCTCGCGTCGGATCACGCTCACCGCGGAGGAGATCAGCCGGCTGGAGCAGGAGGGTGAGATCGCCGCGGACTACCTGGAGGCCCTGCTCGACATCGCCGACCTCGACGGCGACATCGACATGGACGTCGAAGGCGGGCGCGCGTCGGTCTCGGTGATCGCCGGTGACGAGAGCGCGTCCTCCGGCGCCGACCTCAAGCGGCTCGTCGGTCGCGACGGCGAGGTCCTGGAAGCCCTCCAGGAGCTGACCCGGCTGGCCGTGCACCGCGAGACCGGTGAGCGCAGCCGGCTGATGCTCGACGTGGACGGCTTCCGTGCCGCCAAGCGGGCGAACCTGGCGGAGATCGCGACCGAGGCGGTGGAAGAGGTCAAGGCGGCGGGTACGTCCCTCAAGCTGAAGCCGATGACCCCGTTCGAGCGCAAGGTCGTGCACGACACCGTCGCGGAGGCCGGACTGCGCAGCGAGTCGGAGGGCGAGGAGCCCAATCGCTGCGTCGTCGTCCTGCCCGCCTGATCGGATCCCCGGATCCGTTTCCGCAAACCGTCGCGCCGGCCCCCCCCCCCCCCCGGGGGGGCGGGGGCGGGAACGGGTTGAATTTGAAACCACTAAAACAGGCGGAGAAAA